>NZ_JBXXZH010000016.1:0-70126 GCF_059640475.1 Calothrix sp. CBUCES-K 9914 | reverse complement strand
CATTCTACAGCGCCTTGGGAATAATGCCCGATTTCATCATCATTCAAACTTAAATTACTTATTATGGCAATTGTCAGCATTACAAACACATCAGTCGCAGTTAACCCCCTCAAACATAGCCAAGCAATAGGTGCCACTTTGGCATTTATGGGGTTTAAAGGAATAATGCCCGTATTACATGGCTCGCCTGGTTGTAGTACGTTCGCAAAAATTCCTTTATCTCAACATTTCGACACCTCAATTCCTCTTTCAACCACAGCAATGACTGAAGTTGTGACTGTTTTAGGTTGCGAGGAAAGCATTAAACAAGCAATTTTAACGTTAGTACTGCAGAATCAACCAGAAATCCTTGGTCTTTGTACCACTGGACTGACGGAAACCAGAGGGGATGATATGGGACGTTTTTTGAAGGAAATTCGCTCCATACCAGAACTGAATAATCTACCAATGGTTTTAGTCTCAACTCCAGATTTTAAGGGTACGTTGCAAGATGGTTTTGCAGCAGCAGTTGAAAGTATTGTCAAAGAAATTCCTCAAATAGATACAAGTACACAAAACAAACAAGACACACACTCAAAGCAGGTGACAATCTTAGCTAGCTCTGCTTTTACACCAGGAGACGTACAAGAAATTAAACAGATGTGTCAAGATTTTGGATTAAATCCAATTGTTATACCAGATTTATCTGCTTTACTTGATATCGAATTAGATGTTGGTCGTCATAATAGTGCGGTAACACCTAGCGGCGCCAGTTTAGAACAATTGAACTCTGTTGGCAATTCAACATTTACTCTAGCACTTGGTGAAAGTATGCGTTCTAGCGCGCGGGTATTACAGCAAAAGTTTAAAGTCCCTTATGATGTGTTTACTGAGTTTGTTGGACTTGATGCAACAGATAAACTTTTGTATGCATTGGCACAAATTAGCGGTTCCACAGTACCAGAAAAATACCGTTGTCAGCGGCGCCAGTTACAACGTACAATGTTACTGACTCACCTAGAGTTTAGTTGCAAAAAAGTTTCTGTAGCGTTAGAACCTGATATGCTCTGGTTAACTGTTGATTTTCTGCAATCGATGGGAGCGGAAATTCATGCAGCAGTAACAACTGGACGCTCTCCACTACTGGAAAAAATGCCGATTCAAAGTGTTACTATCGGTGATTTAGAAGACTTTGAACAATTAGCGGCAGGTTCAGAATTACTAATTGCGAACTCCTACGCGGAAGATATCGCTAAACGCTTAAATATTCCTTTATACCGTCAAGGTATTCCTATTTTTGACCGTTTGGGCAATGGTTTAGTTACAAAGATTGGGTATAGAGGGGCAATGCAGTACTTATTTGATGTTGCTAATTTACGAGTAGCATGACAAGTACTAAAGAACCAAAACTTCAAACGTATCGATTATGCTTTTACATTCGTCACTTTCTTTATTCTTTGCGCTTGTTTTATTTGGCGCCAGTGTTCGCATCGAAGACGAAATTGAAAGAATTGCACTTATTTGTATAGGTTGTTTATTTGTATGTATAAGTTTATTCTTTACAGCGGCACCTGTTGAAGCTTTAATTTTA
Organism: Calothrix sp. CBUCES-K 9914; assembly: GCF_059640475.1. Classification (NCBI taxonomy): domain Bacteria; kingdom Bacillati; phylum Cyanobacteriota; class Cyanophyceae; order Nostocales; family Calotrichaceae; genus Calothrix; species Calothrix sp. CBUCES-K 9914. Next base: position 68,556 of record NZ_JBXXZH010000016.1, on the reverse strand, counting down.
ATAGCTTTTGCTGCTTATACTTTTAGAAGAATACTTTAGAGAATACTTTAGAAGAACACTATAGTATTGGTAATATTAATGAAATGCACTCTGATGCGTGTAAATATTTAGTGTAAATATTTAGTGTAAATATTCAAACTACGCCCTTGTTTATTTCACTATAATTAACCAACGTTTATGCCGTTTTAACTTGCCTTCGTTCTCTAAGTCTCGCAACACACGTGTAACGGTGACACGAGTTGTATTTAACACATCGGCTATTTCTTGATGAGTTATATGCAAATCAATTAATCGGCCTTCCTGTAAATCACGACCAAATTTATCGCTCAACCAACCCAGAAACTGCCATACACGTGTAGAAACTCGCTTACAATTTACAATACTGACTAATTCTTCGGTTCGTTGAATACGGGATAATAATTTATCTAAGTTTTCATGCAGGTGACTCGCTGGAACGCTAGTTAGCTCAACACCTGTAATGCATTCTAAATGATAAGGTTGAATGCGTGAAAGCGAATAACCAATAATGTCACCAGTTCCCCAATAACCCAAAGTTGTATAAACTCCGTTTTCATCCCAAGTTAGCGCGCGCACACTTCCTCTTTGAATTTGCCACAGTGCTTTATCATTTTGAGGTATTAATTGGCGCCGCTCCAAAGTTCGGTATTGAATGTCAGCACGAAAAGAGCTAGAGGTGTTCGCTATAGCTAGAGTCTTATTCATAAATAACTACGAGATTAACTGTTATTAAAATAACACAGCCACAAGTATTATTTACAACAATAAATTTTAATACTGACCATTAAATCATCAATTATTCGTATGATTACTAGATAAAATTTCACAAGATTTTCACATTTCCCGTGTAAATCAATCTCTAAGGTATGTTTGATTACCTGTATCGACAAAAAAATGAAGCGTTGTCTTTATACAATCTTTAATTATTCTCAGTAAAAACGCGCTTTCTGTAACAATCCCGGAAAAATAAACAGCCTCAGTAAAATTACTATGTAACAGTAATTTTACTGAGGCACGTTACCCGAACTGGGTATTTGGCTATTCGTCCACAGCGACCATTACATCGGTAGACTTAATTACAGCATAAGCATCGGCGCCTTCGCTGAGGTTAAGTGACTGTACTGCATCTTTTGTAATAATTGATGTTATTTCGACTCCAGGTGATAATTCCAAAATCACTTCAGAGTTTACAGAGCCAGGTATAATTTTTTTTACTTTTGCCTTTAATGCATTGCGCGCGCTAAGTCTCATTTCTAAAACCCTGATTTGATGACTACCAGGTGATGGTAGCAAAATAATTGTCTTTAATCATGTACCTTTAGAAAAAATTTAGAAACATAAAAATCCTCATGGCAACGGATGTAGCGGATAGTTATTAGTTACACACAAAACTTAGTTCTTTAAAATAAACCATCCGTTACATCCGCTCATATCCGTTGCCAGAAATATCTTTAGCAGATTGGGTCTGCTAAAGACATTGTATTATTTTCCTCACCATCTATATATATTTCTGGACATTCACAAGTTATGCAAAAAATCTAAAAAAATATGCAAAATGCATCTTTGAATACTTTTTTGCATTATTAAATGAACAGTGCCAAGCATAACGCATTACAAATTAAAGCGTAAATAAAAATCAGACATTCATAAATTCTTCACTTTTGGACTGTAACTCAAAAACTAAGCAAAGACTCCAACAGAACCGCGTATAGGAAATATATTGACTCATGTCGTGATTTTTTATGATTTCCATCAAAATGAAAGTTTTGTAAATTTGTTGCCAATATATAATTTATAGGATTTAATTGATAGGTTCGCTTTAATTTTTGCCTGTTGGGAGTGGCGCCATAGAACAACTCATTCAATGTTCAGGGTGTATTCATTCATAAGCAGTTTTTGACTCCAATTCTTGACTCACACTACCTTTTACAAATTCAAAAATGAAATCATCCTGGTACTTCGCTAACTTTGCTGGTCTTACACTTCTACTTTCTCCCTTTACAGCAACCGCATTACAACCCGTACAGACTCAAGAAGCGAATTCAACTCGCACGGGGAATAATAATTATATCAAGTTGGCGCCGTTACCACCATTACCAAATATTCGCTTTGTTCCTCCAGCAGTACAAAATAATCCGGTAAATACTCCAGCTTATCCTGCGGGTAATGGAGAAATGCGTTTAGGCAAAGAGATTTTACCGTTAAATACTCAAATTAAAGCGTTGATGAATCGTTATAGTTATCTTTCTCCGGGAATGTTCTTTGTTGATCTACAAACAGGTGACTATATAGATATTAATGGAAACAAAGCGTTTCCAGCAGCTAGTACAATTAAATTACCAATATTAATTACCTTATTTGAAGAAATCGAAGCAGGTAGAATTCGTTTAGACGATATTCTTGTGATGCGACGTGACTTAGTAGCAGGTGGTTCTGGTGACATGCAAAATATGTATGTAGGCAAAAAGTTTACCGTTTTGGAAACTGCCACCAAAATGATGACTATCAGTGACAACACCGCTACAAACATGATTATCGATCGTTTAGGCGGATTTTCGAGATTAAACGTGCGTTTTAGTACTCTTGGATTACAAAACACCGTACTACGTCATTTATTAGCTGATGAATACGGTGCTAATACAACTAGCGCGAAAGATTTAGTACATCTGTCAAACTTAATTGCAAACAATCAAATACTTAGTGACGCAAGTCGTAATCAAATTTTAGATATTATGCGTCGTTGCCACAACACTAGTATGTTGCCATCAGGTTTAGGAGCAGGTGCAGTAATTGCTCACAAAACCGGAACGCTTCGATTTGTTCTTGGTGATGCTGGTATTATTCAAACGGCAAGTGGTAAACGCTACCTAGCTGGAATATTAGTTAGAAGACCAAATCACGACGGTAGAGCAACAACTTTTATTCGTCAAGTTTCCCGTATCGTATATGATTACATTGACCATACACAACAACTATCTTCTGAAGATATTAAAGATAAAGTGTAAAGGGTTTTCCAAAAATTAAATCAACCTCTTGTAAATTAACCTCTTGTGGAGTGGGCATCCTTGCCCGCCCTTTAATAATAGAGTCCCCATCCCACAAGGAAATTTTGGCTCCCAGTGTTTAGTTTGGTATTTGTCTGTCCGACAGCTTTGAAGGTTTCTTCGTTTCCCTATAGATAGCTATTGCCTGTACCCAAGACTGTAGAGCTGCTCGATACTTATTGCTTTGATACTCGTTGATGCCTTGCTTAAGCAATCTGCTTGCTTTCGCTTTACGTATAGTCGGTGTTGAAACTGATACTTGTGTCGCGTCTCCAGATGTAGGAATTAGAGTGACTGGTGTCGCGATGGCAATAAGTATAAAAATGAATATCGTGTTTACTTTGCTACTCATAGATTTGTATATATAATATAAAATTAATTGCTTCTAATTAAAGATAGCTCTCACATTCTTTTAGCTATGCACTTTTGCTTTGCCCAGTTGACCTCCATCACATAAAGATACTTTTTTAGTCTTTAACATGACGTTATATACTATATATTCAGGTAAAAGTGCTGGCGCCTTGAAAAAAGCTAACAGGCTTTTATCTCTGTAAATCAAGTATAACTTCCGATATTCGGTTAAAGTTCAGAGTTAAGTCAATTAAAGGTAAAACAACCTGATTTATTAATTAAAATTATTATTCATATTATTAGATATTGGCATATAAGTTGAAAAAAAATCTCAGTATTTACACTAGTTTTCACGCGACACAGGCAATTATAAATGTAGAGACGCCATATATTCCCTGCGGGACACTCCGTGAACGCGTCTCTACGGTGTGTAATATACCAAATCAACTGACAACTTCAAATGGGATTGACATTGTAGCTAGTTTTTTAACGTCAACACCACGAACATCTGAAGGAAGCTGTGTACTACCACTGTTGGCGCCACGAGTGCTTCGATCCAAATCATCGATTAAACTGTTGGTTAGATTCAAAAATTCGTCACCAGTAACTGCGGGTATAAAACTGCGTTTACCTGCGACTCCTCTAGAAGTTGCTAGTGTTTGTAAAACCCGCAGCGAGTCGCGTAGTGGTGCTGTGCTAGCAATTATAAACGCTTCCGAAAATCCAAAAGGTTCTGAAACTTGGAGAGTGGAATTATTTCCTCCCGACTCAGGAATTAAAACTTGTTTCCCAGGTTGTATCAAAGCATCACCTTCAGAAGACGACCAGTCGAAGGGAAAAATTACGTCCATTTTGCCACTACTATCTATAGATAATATACTGACGTAAAGCGGTACACTTTCATTATTTTGAATTTGAAAAGCCACTTTCATCCCTACTGGTAATTTCGGTATGCCTAACTCTGATAGATTAACAGGTTTATTGGGTTGACTGGTGCCTGTGTTTTTGCCGATACCGCGCGCTGTGAAAACTTGACCGAGGACTTTTTTGCTGTCGGCAACAATCATTTTGGCGCCGATATTAACCTTGGATGTGCTAGTGTTACCCAGTATATACCTGACAATTCGACCTGCAAGCAATGATTTTAATTGAGGTTGTAACCGCGTAACTGCTGCACCTATATTTTCACCAGTGTTTCCAAACGAAGTTGCAACAATTCCATCTAAAGTAGGTGAGAATAAACCGACACTACCAACAGCAGGCAAATTTGTAATTCGTCGCTGCAACTGCTGATACTTCTCTTTTGTCATCGAACCAAGCACATAATGACTTTCTTTTCCTATAACTGGTTCGATACGTGGAATACTTTGCAGCGTTGCGCGCGCTTGTCCAATCGCAGTACTATCGAGCAAAGTCTCATCTAATCCAATTTTCAAAGTTAAATTTTTGGGGATAGTGCGAATACTTTCTTGTAAAAGCGTTCCTTTTGTCGGTTGTAGGCGCGTTGCACTTAGCAATTTCGCTTTGGCATTTAATCCTTGACGCGCTTCAATTTGAACCTTTCCACCTGCCTCACCTTTAGCATCGACAATATCTAAAATTGCTTTTTCGTTAAACCCATCCAAACTTTGTGCTTCTATCCCACCTAACCATAAATCGATGTTGGCGCCGCTAACATCAGTAATTACAGCTTCCGCAGGAATTGTTTGAACAGGAGAGAAATATATCAATTTATTTTGATTTGGGTTTAAGTTAGATTCGATTTCAGGTTCCTTATCTATACCTCCCCTTTGATCCCAGACGATTTTCTTAGCACTTTTATTGACGTTAGAAAAGGTCGTGCTGATAGACTCGCTCGCTGTTTTTTGCCAAAGGTATTGAGTTAAAGCATAAGTAAAAACACCCGCATCGAAGCCACTAAATTGACCATCCATCGCAAACTGGTCACGCTTGACAGCAGTTATTACAGTACCCTTAGCAACGTTTTGGCGCCGTCTTTTCATAAATTCCTGTTGAGACAGTCCGGTTTTTGCTAACCATTTACGTTGTTCCTCAAATTCAGCGGGACTCGGCAAAAAACCACTTCCACCCAAACGCGAACGGACTCTAAACCTACCACGTTTGGCACCTCCTGAGTGGCAGCTATCTAACACCACCGTCACATTATCAGTAGGGAGAGCATACATCAGCGTAAACAGTGTGTGTCCCATAATATCTTGCACTACACCACCATTTTCAGGCAAAGAACTATCTACAGGCACAAGAGTACTATTAAATCCATCTGATGTATCACGGTCTTTGTCTTCCACCTGAGAACCATGTCCAGAAAAATGGAAGACAACCACATCTCCAGGTTTAGCTTGTTTAATTAAATGTTCATTGAACGCCTGTAATATACCTTGACGAGTAGCTTGTTTACTAGTCAAAGTTAGAATATCCGTTGTTTTAAAGCCGAAGCGATGCATTAATAACTCGCGTTGCAACAGAACATCTTGTTCACAACCACCGAGAGTAGGAATACCATTAGTATATTCATTAATTCCCACAAGCAGCGCTAATTTACGGGGAGTGCTTTGTGCCAAAACTTTACCATACTCCTCAGATTGGCGCATAATATCCAACTGACTAAAACCTGCTGTAGCTAGGACAGAACCAGCAAATTGTAAAAATTGGCGCCGTTTGATATGAGACATAGGATTTTAGTGTATGTAATAGGTTGGGTCTCAGAACGGAACCCAACATTAACTCAAGTATGTTAAGTTACGCGCGGGAGCATCACTCAGCAGTACTAAATTATATTTCTGGTAGCTATAAGGATATGCAAAAATTACTGGCGCCGTTTTCAAATACTAAAATACGCCTATTAGGTATTCCCTCGTTAAGACCAAATTTGTTGAATGTATTGACGAACTTGTTGCCAATCATTTGGCTGTAAAGTTCCTAAAAGACGGTCTATCAAGCTTTTTTCAACTGTATTTACTTTATGTAACCTAACTACTGATGGACGCATTAAACCTGCTTGCTGCCATTCGATAATTTCAACGTCATAAGCAGTTTTAAACATTTGGCTGGTTATACGTGACACAACAATGTCATCATCTCCTGTATCTAAAAGCACTAATGCAGGGCGACGTTTAGATGTAGCTGCATCTGAAAAAGGCAATGCAAGTAAGACTACAGAACCAGGTTGATAGTTTTGCATTGCTTATATCGTGTCATAAATAGCATCTTCTTCGCTGTAACCTTTAAGTAGTTGTTCAGCAGCGACACGGTGCCAAGCTTCATCAGATTCATCTTCACTCTTGTCATCAACCATAATAATTACTTTCAGTTGCTGATTTTGTGGTAACTGACGTAAAACTGTATCTGGTAGTTTAATATTACCTTCAGCATTTAGCTGGGCTGGAAACTCGTATGCTTTCATATGATCGACTTGAGACTGAAAAACGTTTATTTATAGAACTATTTTAGAGTATAGGCGCCGTGCATGAGATGAATTGTACTAGTAAAAGTCTATAATAATTAAAAAAAAGCCTTAAAAACACCATGAGTACTCAAATCACTATTACGTTGCCGGATGAATTTTTCCAACGAGCAAAACTTTTTGCCCACCTGGCAAATCGTGACGTAGCTAGTGTACTGGTTGATACTTTGCTTTATTCCATACCGAGCGTAAGCAAAGAGGTCGCAAACTTAGAACCCGTATCAATACTTTCTGATGAGCAGGTTATGACTTTAACGGAACAACAAATGTTACCTGAACAAGACGCGCGTTTAAGCGAATTACTTTATAAACAGCAAGCAGGTAGCTTAACTAAGATCGTTACCATAACCCGTAACAACATAGTCATCTCCGCTCCCAGCATAGATAGTATTATTTCCCGCATCTAATATGGGTTTGTAAGAAATAGCTTCCTTGGCTAGGTAGGCATTAAATCTACCAGCATAATTACTTATAGAGTCATAGCCAACACCTGCTAAAACAACGTTAGCACCATTGCCTGTATAAACTGTGTTGTCACCTCCAGCAGCATAAATAAAGTCATTGTTCTCGCCCAACGTTAGGGTTACACCGTTAAGAGTTGAGTACTGGTCAGTAAAACCTATACCACGGAATATTCGAGTTACCATAATTTTGTTTTGAATGTAATAATTGTTGCGTTTTTAACTTATTGGCAGATGTTACAAGTTTGAATACAGAAATTCACACGTTTATTGCATACGTATAATTACTTCTATTCTTTGTAAAATTTAGTGAATATTCCCTAGGAGATATTGTATACGGCAATTTGTAATCCTAATTTATAGTCGGTGTGAAGTTTTAGTGAATAGACAAATATGAATTCGGTATTTACTGCAAATTTTTCGTTATGGCGCCAAAACTTCCGAACCCAGAATCATTTAAAATTATTGGAGGTGGGTCTATAACGACTGCAACACGGGGATTTGGGAGCAATGAGTCAACCTAAAGATACCAATCCAATTCTGGATGCTTGGAACAAAACTGCATCGCGCTTTGTACAACTGCTGCCAACCGAGCAAGTAGCCAAAACTGTTGTTAGCTGGTTTAATGTTAGCGAAGCACAAGTAGCAGAAATATTGAAAACTGTCAAGTCGCAATTACCAACTACAGAAGCTTTGTTAATTGGTAAACCGCAAGCTGGCAAAAGCTCGATAGTTAGAGGTTTGACAGGTGTTTCCCCCGAAATTATTGGACAAGGGTTTCGACCGCATACGCAGCATACACAACGCTACGCTTATCCTTCCAACGATTTACCTTTACTTGTTTTTACTGATACAGTCGGTTTGGGCGATGTTAATCAGGATACTCAAAGTATTATTCAAGAACTGATTGGCGACTTACAGCAAGAAACTCGCGGCGCCAGAGTTCTGATATTAACTATAAAAATAAACGATTTTGCTACCGATACATTACGGCAAATCGCCAAACAATTACGAGAAAAGTATAGAGATATTCCTTTTTTACTTGCTGTCACCTGTTTACACGAAGTTTATCCACAGGGTATAGATAATCATCCTGCATATCCCCCTGAATATGAAGAAGTTAATCGCGCATATGCTGCTATAAAAGAAGACTTTGAAGGGTTGTACGATGCGGCAATTTTGGTAGACTTTACTTTAGAAGAAGACGGTTACGAACCAGTATTTTATGGTCTAGAAACATTACGTGATACTTTAGCTGATTTGTTACCCGAAGCTGAAGCGCGCGCTATTTATCAATTATTAGACTTAGATAAACAAGCAAGTACGCGCATTGGCAACTTATACCGAAATGTCGCGCGACGTTATATGTATGCTTTTAGTGTAATAGCAGCGACACTTGCTGCAGTTCCGTTGCCGTTCGCGACCATGCCAGTACTAACAGCATTACAAGTATCAATGGTTGGGTTATTAGGAAAATTATACGGACAAAACTTAACGCAATCGCAAGCTGGAGGCATTGTTAGTGCTATCGCTGGTGGTTTTCTTGCTCAAGTTATTGGACGGGAATTAGTAAAATTTATACCTGGTTTTGGTAGCGTGATTGCCGCATATTGGGCTGCTTCATATACATGGGCGTTAGGTGAAGCTGCTTGTGTTTATTTCGGTGATATCGTGGGAGGTAAAAAACCCGACCCGAAACAAATTCAATCTGTTATGCAAGCTGCGTTCACTGAAGCTAAAGAACGTTTCAAAAATGTTGCGGCGCCTGTTTCTAATAAATCACAACAGTAACAAAGAATTATTTTAGTGGTACCTATTAATCCGCGCTATTAGATATATGTATGTCTATTAGCTGTTTTTTATAGCAATTAGTATACCTATAGCTTTGAGTATTAAAAACTATCTTGCTGATTCTGAACTAAAAATCGTATTATATCTCGCTGTTCCTTCAACATGTCTTGCTGCTCTGCGACTAAATTCGTTAATTGGCTGTTTAATTGAGTTAGCGACACAATTACATCTTGATATTGTTCTATTAGACGGGTTTTTTCTGCTTGGCGACGGCGTTGAAGACGATGAGCAATTAAAGGTGGACGATTCAGTCGTAACTGTTGACAAGTAAATTCTCCTGTTCAAGTTTCTCAGATGCGTTGTTTTGACTTTGTGCATAATTAAAATTTTGAGAAGTAGAGTTTTTCAGCAGGGAAACTCTACTTCCCAATATGGTTTTGGTTTAATTACAACTAAATGCTGCTTGCTGTGGATAATTATGAAAATTACCCGCAGAAACTTGTGCAATCAACTCGACTTCTCCACGGGAATTAAGAACTAAACCCTGTGCTTCCACAATTGGTTCAAGAGTTGTTTTTGTTATAGTTTCTCCTTGTTCCCTTATCGGGTTTATCTCCTGATTTTCGTCACCCGGAAGCTTTACCCAGTTAGTTATCACCGCGCGTCCCCGCAATGCTTCCAAGGGATTTAATGGTAATCCTCCACGTCCAGTAGAGATAAAGCGACTAGCGGTTTGCCCTCTTTGAGGACTACAACCAGAGGCAATTTGTTGGGATGCATCAACTAAGTTGCTGGGTAGTTCAATTAATCCGCGACTAGGATCAATATCTGGTATGTTAAGTACTATGGTTCCTTGAATACCACTCTCAGAACTTGCTGTAATATCGCTTAATAATGTATTAAAAGGACGAGGCTGAATACCAAAAACACTCTGTGCAGTGATGTTAACTGTACCACCGTTACCTTTAGAAGCATTAGCGGAGATATCGCTGTTTTCATTGGGAACTGCTACTATGAACGGTGTAGTGATGGTAACATTACCACCATTACCTGTAGCAATTTCTTTATCTAGTCCGGCGGTAGCGGAGATAAGACTGTTGTGCCGTAAAAGAAGTAAGTCTGGCGCCTTGAGGGTGATGTTACCGCCCTGGTTACTAGCAGTTTCAGCAACCAGGGCGCCACTAGTATCAAGTTTGATTGTATTCGCCTGAATTTCAATATTGCCGCCTTGCCCTGTTCCTCTGCTATCAACAGCAATACGGGCTTCTGCTTGAAGAAGCAGTGTGTTGAGTGGTGTATCAGGATTGATAAAGATGTTGCCGCCGTTACCAGAAGATGCAGGGGCGGTATTTGCAAAAAATCCTGTACTAGCCTCAGAGATGGAGAGTTTGTCTTTTATTTTTAGGGTAATATCTCCGGCTTTACCACTGCCTGATGTAGTAGTGCGAAGTTGACTTCCTCCTGTACCGCTGAAAGTATTAGTGTTGACAATGATGCTACCACCAGAATTAGCTGCAGTAGTGGTAGCATCTAATACAGCATTTTTAGCAATTTGAAATTGATTCGTATTGACAGTAATTGTTCCGCCTTGTCCACCTGAAGTAGTGACGTATAAACCACTACCAGAATCTGACAGGTTAAATTGGTCAGTTGCGTTGACGATAATATCTCCTGCCCTGCCACTACCAGAGGTTGTAGTCAAAAACTGTCCGGCGCCTGTTACCGATAAAGTATCAGTATTGACTGAAATATTGCCACCTCTAGAGGCATTTAAAGTTCTGGCATTAAGTACGCCTCTATCCCAAACACGCAAACTAGCAGTTGTAACGGTTATATTTCCACCTTGTCCACTATCACTTGCTTCTGTTCCAGAAATTAAACCGCTAACAAACCCAGAAGTTGAGTTGAAGCCAGAGATAATAGCTGCATCTGTTGCCTTCACTTCAATATCGCCAGCTTTACCATTCCCCAAAGTTAGGCTTTGCACAACACCGCCATCTTTTAACGATAGAGAACGACTTTGGATATCAATTTTTCCACTATTACCAGTGGCGCCTGGTCCCACACCACTCAGAATAGAACCATTGTCGAGACTGACATCATCTGAAGAAACAAGTATATTTCCGCCATTGCCGTTACCAAAGGTTGTTGCAGCAATAACGGCTTGGTCTTGAACTAATAACTTTCCTGTTTGAATATTAATTACACCTGCATTACCTGCATTCTGAGTTTGTCCAGAAGTTTGGGTGTATAGCCCAGTAGGAAATTCCACATCACCAAACTGACGGGAAAACGCTAGAGGTGGAATGTAACCACCTAGTTTTATGCCTGGAGGTAGTCCAGAACCAGGAGCAGCAAATAAGCCTTGTTGTGTATAAAAATAACGTACAAGTTCTGGACTAGAACCACTCAAACGCACAAATTCAGGAGCAATTATTGTTAAATTGCCTCCTGTACCCTGAGTTGGTGTAGAAGTTGATACTTGTGTTCCATCTTTTAAAGCGACTGACCGCGCGCGAATTTCAATATCACCGCTTTTACCTGCACCATTTGTACTTGTAGAAATAATACTGTTGGCGGCTTCAAAAGCTCCGTTAGTCGTGACAGTAATATTGTTTGACTCAGTGCCACCGTAACTGATAAGTGAACCTGTAGTTATATCATTAAGGGCTGTTAAAGCAATTGCTCCTCCCTTTTTTGAGATACCATCTGGATTAATTGGCGATTCATTACTAACTGAGAAAGCAAAAATATCCTGTGTTTTGATGCTGCCATTAGGAGCAGTGAGAGTAACTCGACCGGCATTGCCCGAATCACCTGTATAATTCACCAGGGAATAAGAGCTAACCCCACCAAGACTAATATTTCCGTTGGTAGTGTTGAGGGAAATATCTCCGCCATTACCAGCATTGCCACTTGCTGCTGAGGAATTTGAGGATAAATTATCGCGAATAGCAATATCTTTTAAAGCTGTTAAGTTAATGGCGCCACCATTACCAGAATTACCAAAACTAGCGCTGGACAAACTGTTAATGCTGAAGTAGCCATTGATTTGAATACCACCTTGAGGAGCATTGAGTGTAACATTTCCCCCGTTTCCAATGTTGCCAAATCGAGCAGAACTGTTAGAGCTAATACTATCAGTAATGGCAATGCTACCGTTAGATGTATATAAGTTAACTGCTCCCCCACTGCCACTAATGGCATTACTTTTGCTACCAACTACAGAATTGGGGTCATTATCGTTATCGTTACGTACACTTGAGTCGATACTACCAACTACTTTAATCCCGTTAGGGGCTGTCAGTGTGATTTTTCCACCATTGCCAACATTACCCGTTTGGAGAAAGTTATCATACGGGGAACCTAATTCTAATGCAGCTTGGGACGAAATTGTTGAGAAAAAAGTACTTGTACCTGTAATATCAATGTTATTGCCTGCACTAACTGTAATTGCTCCACCATTTCCAACCTTTGCATCGGTAACTGCAATATTAGATAGTGAACCTAGGCTACCTGTAGAAGCGGCATCTAAACGACCTTGGATTTTAACACTGCCATTAGAGGCGGTAAGAGAAATATCTCCACCATTACCTGTACCACCAAGATTGGCAGTGGACCCAGAAGAAATATTGCCTGTAATATCAATATTATTTGCAGCTAAGAGTTTGATATTTGCCCCATCTCCGGCTCTAGAAACTTGTCTTGACAGAGGATTGTATGAGTAAGCACTCAAATCCCCTTTGATATTAATACTACCTTGAGGGGCATTAAGAGTAATTGCTCCAGCATTTCCAGGTATACCAGAATTAGTGCTAGGTGATGAATCTAAATTGCCTGTAATGTTTATATCACCATTCAAAGTATTAAGTACTATAGTACCACCATTGCCTGTATTACCAGATTGTGTAAAAGCCCAAGAATTTAAATCACCTGTAATATTGATACTGCCATTTGAGGTATTAAGGGAAATAGGGGCGCCATTACCCGCGTCACCAAGTCGAGCAAAAGCAAAGGAATCTAACTCACCAGAAACGGTAATATTACCAGTAGCCTTGAGAGTAATGGCGCCAGCAGGACTACCAAAATAACCAGTTGTACCAATATTTTTAACTGTTATGTTACTTCCCAAAATCTCTACTTGACCACCCAAAGCAATTAAATCTCCACCGCTGCTGTCCACATCACCACCTACTAACCGCAAACTCTGTCCGTCTTTAACTCTCAGTCCAGATAAAGAACTACCTGCGGGAGTTTGGCCTGCTGGTGCAACTGATTTATTTATAATTGGCGCCGCATTAATTTGATTAAACAAAAAAGCCGAAGGATTTACCGTCAACAAAGGTGAAGGAACGTTTTTATCAGTAGCGCTAAAAAATCCAAGATTCCCGAATTGCAGTGCATTTGCTGTACTTGCAGTAAATGAACCACCTATATCCAACCGCGCGTTCTGTCCAAAAATAATCCCACTCGGATTTATGAAAAAAAGGTTTACCCCATTTTGTGTACGAATCAACCCATCAATTACAGATTGATTACCACCTGTCACGCGCGAGAGAATATTTTGAATATTAGGACTACTTTGAAAAATTGCCGCTTCGTTACTATCGAGATTAAACTTACCAAAGCTGTGAAATAAATTGTTACCAACCGTTTGCCCTACAGATTGAGGAATTGTGTAATTAACTCCCGTTAAAGTTTCTTTTGTTCCCAAAGACCCATCCAGGGTGATGTTTTGCGCCAAAACTTTAGTGCTAGGGTATGCTAAGGCGACACAGGAAGCCAAAATTCTTGACAGTAATACCAGCCTATCTTTCGGCATAGATTACCCTCCTACCAACAATATCAGCAGATTGGTTATGTATAGGATACTGAGTTTAGTTTAAGGGTAAATACAAAGCTTAAAAAGCTATTGATTGTAAATTTGTGTAAAGACGCTGCATATTTTCTGAGTGCAGACGTAAACGTAAATTAGGAAAAATTTTGGGTTGTATCTACTACCCAAGTGATTTATTGTATCTTTACTATCTGCTAGCTTGACAGACACCAAAGACCGTTTAGCACCTGGAACACAAAATACTTTTGTACTAAGTATGGGTTTGTCTGAAGCTGTGCCTGGGTTTAAAGCCTTACTCAATGTACCATCAGAATTAGACACAATTGTCAAGCAAAAGCCTACCGATACCAAAGGCATTTATCCTGGAGAACAATTCCTTAATAAGGCTTTCGACTTTCCTGCCGAACCATTAGTACTTCATGTCATTAAATTTGGACAGTTGGCGCCAAATAATAACTCTTCTCTGGTGTGAACTCTGTGTCTCTGTGGTAAAAAAACTATATGACTGCACAGGCGGGACGCCTATGCTACGTCAACGTTTTCGTTATTTTGTATATGGTGCAATTTCCTTACCAAACAACGGTTAAGATTTATTAAACTAGTAGACAGTTAGCAAAAATGTCCACAAGGCGTGGACATTTTTTACAGTATCTATAAGTTGTACTGTGGATAATTACTGAGCGTTTTGGCGCCACCAGTCAATTGTATTCTTCAACCCTTCCTCAAATCCAACTTGTGCAGTAAAGCCAAAAGCTTGTTTAGCTCGTTCGGTATCGAGGCAACGACGGGGTTGACCGTTGGGTTTGTCGGTTTCCCAAACGATTTCACCTTCAAATTCCATTAACTTACATATTAAAGTTATCAAGTCCTTGATGGAAATTTCATAACCTGTACCTAAGTTTACAGGTTCGGAATCGTTAAAAAACTGAGTTCCCATCACGATACCGCGCGCTGCATCTTCTGAATAAAGAAACTCACGAGTGGGAGTTCCATCACCCCAAACTGGAAGTTGCTTGTCACCTCTCGCTTGCGCTTCTTGGACTTTACGAATTAAAGCTGGGATAACATGTGAGCTTCTGGGATCAAAGTTATCCTCTGGCCCATACAAATTAACAGGCAACAGGTAAATACCGTTAAAGCCGTACTGTTGACGATAAGCTTGGAGTTGCACTAACAACGCTTTTTTCGCAATACCATAAGGTGCATTCGTTTCCTCAGGGTAGCCATTCCAAATATCATCTTCTTTGAAAGGCACTGGCGTAAACTTCGGATACGCGCATATTGTACCAACACAAACAAATTTTTCGACACCAGCTTCGTAAGCAGCGTGAATTAACTGTGTTCCCATCATTAAGTTGTCATAAAACAACTCTGCTGGTTTCTCGCGGTTCAAGCCAATACCGCCGACATGTGCCGCTAGATGGATGACAACATCTTGCTGGTCTGAGGCGCGCTTACAAGCTTCCATTTGCCGCAGATCATAGTCGCGTGAACGCACCACTGTGATTTTCTCTGGGCTAGCTCCAGCCTTACATAACTGGCTAATTACCTGTTTACCAAGAAAACCGGCGCCACCAGTTACAAGAATCCGTTTGTTATTTAGCTCTAAGCCAGTCATAGGATTTTGGATTTTCCCTAAAAGGGACATGAATGGGATTTGGTATTTTGGATTCTATAGAATCAAATTTGATTTTTGAAATATATGTAGGTGGCTTCTGCCACCTAAATCTAAAATTAGAAGTGTAACGCACCTAGTTCTTGACGAACAGTTGCGATATCTTTTGGAAGGGCACCATTTTTATTAGGTGAGGTAATACCCAAAGCTTGTAAGTCAGCTTCAACCATCAACTGCACAAGTTCATCAAATGTTACAGATGGTTTCCATCCTAACTTTTGCTGCGCTTTGGTTGAGTCACCAATTAATAAATCTACTTCTGCTGGACGTAAATAACGCTGATCAAATTCAACGTAATCTTCCCAGTTCAAATTTACATAACCAAACGCTCGCTCTAAAAAGTCACGTACTGTATAGGTTTCGCCAGTTGCAATTACATAGTCATCGGGAGCATCTTGCTGGAGCATCAACCACATTGCTCGTACATAATCTTTTGCATAACCCCAGTCACGCTTAGAATCTAGATTACCCATGTATAGCTTTTTCTGTCTACCCGCAGCAATTCGAGCAACTGCCATTGTAATTTTACGGGTTACAAAAGTTTCTCCACGACGTGGTGATTCATGGTTAAATAAAATACCGTTACAAGCAAATAAGTTGTAGGATTCACGGTAATTTATTGTTTGCCAGTGAGCGTATACCTTAGCGCAAGCATAAGGACTACGAGGATAAAAAGGAGTTGTTTCGCTTTGTGGTACTGCTTGTACCAAACCGTACATCTCTGATGAACCAGCTTGATAGAATCGTACTTGAATGCCTGTACGCTGTTGATAGTCACGAATTGCTTCCAACAGACGTAAAGTTCCTACACCTACCGAGTCAACAGTATATTCTGGCGAATCAAAGCTAACACGTACATGGGACTGGGCGCCGAGGTTGTAAATTTCTACGGGTTGAACTTCCTCTAAAATACGGCGCAGTGTAGTGCCATCTGTTAAGTCACCATAGTGTAACAACAAACGTACTCCCTCTTTATGAGGGTCTTCGTACATATGGTCGATACGGTCAGTATTGAATGTAGAAGTACGACGGATAATACCGTGAACCTCATAACCCTGCTCAAGCAAAAACTCACTCAGATAAGAACCATCTTGACCTGTGATACCTGTTATCAGCGCTCGCTTTCTTTGCGTCATGCTTTATATCCCTTGTTATTTGCTCTTCTAAACTAATCTAAGTAATAGACATATACAACCTGATACAATTTAACAAGTCTAGCTAGATTTCCCAATGGGAAAGCTACTAATAATTGTTTGTATTTAGAGAAATGTATCAGTATATATACTTACTTTCGCTCCCTGAACACAACTCTTTAAGCTTAACTACGAAATATTAAGTCACTCAGTAGTGTTATGTTCATATTCATCGAAACTTTATATAATTTATATATTTATGAAGAACATATTAATTTGATCATTTGTTGAAATGATTTTTTGAAAAAACTGGTTCCAAAAATAAATACTAAATTAAGTATCTGTAAAGCAAATTTTTACTTTACAGATACAATCAAAAATATACAAGTATACTCTTCAGTAGGCGCCGTTATCTTTGGGTATAACAACCACACCGACAGTCTTTAAAACAATCCAAAGATCGAGCCAGAATGTTCTAAATTTTACATAATGGAGGTCAATCTGAACCCGCCTAGGATAAGGAATGTCATTACGTCCAGAAACTTGCCACAACCCAGTAATACCAGGTCGAATTGTTAAGATTTGTTCGATGTGGCAACCATATTTGGGTAATTCTTCCTCTACTAGTGGTCGTGGACCAACAACGCTCATGTCTCCCATCAAGACATTCCAGAACTGAGGGAATTCATCCAAGCTAGTTATCCGCAAAAAGCGACCAATAAGCGTAATTCTAGGGTCGTGTTTGAGCTTAAAATTTGACTCAAACTCTTGCCTCAACTGCGGTGAGGTTTGCATCATTTGCACGAGAATCTCGTCCGCATTGGTCACCATTGTACGAAATTTTATACAATTAAATCGTTTATAGTTCTTCCCGACTCGTTCTTGGATGTAAAAAATCGGTCCTTGTGAACTGATTGCGATCAGCAACGCTAGCACTAAGTATACAGGGAAAAAAGCTATTAGCATGAATAGCGAGAACGCTATATCAAACAATCGCTTGGCAAACTCTCCGTTGATACTCTCGAATGGCAAAGGCGATGGTGTCTTTTTTTGTTGAACCAGTTTTATAATACTGGGTTTAGACGACCCGCTAGTTGTTTGCCTTTGGTTTCGTTTCCCGGAGAGTAGTGAGCTTTGAGCTGTCATCATACTCCTTTATAATCCACACCACACATAGTCCCAATCTTAAAGCTTAATGGAGGCGCCGTGAGAAGGAACCCACTGGCAAAAGCATACCAATCAAGACTTCATAGACTCCTGTTCCTTGTTTCTTTGAAAGCACCCATTTACAAACTCAAGATAGCGACGCGCAAAAACACCCTTGTCAAATTGAGCAGCATGTTCCTTGACATACTGATGGTCGAATTTGTCTCCCCAGGTTTCAAATTCCTTTACTGCTTCAATCATTGCTGCTATCGTTTGAGTTGCAAATAGTATTCCAGTACCAGTCCCAGGTGGTGAGGAGCGAATATCCCGCACAGTTTCCAAAGCACCTCCAGCACCTAGGGCGATGACTGGAGTGCCACAAGCTTGAGCTTCAACCAGAGCGATGCCGAAATCTTCACATGCTGCATACACAAAAGCCTTAGCGGTAGACATATATTTTTTTACCACATCATCTGGTTGCCATCCCAGTATATTAATATTAGGTTTTGATATCTGTCGTATTTTTTCCATTTCTGCTCCTGTGCCGATAATAACTAAAGGTTTTTGAAGTTCATTAAAAGCTTTGACTATTAAGGATACTTGTTTATAGCTTACTAAACGGGAGACAATAACGTAATAGTCTTCTTTTTGGGCTAAAAATGGAAAATTTTCGATATTGACAGGTGGGTAAATCACTGTTGAGGAGCGACGGTAGCAGCGCCAAATCCGTGCCTTAGTATGGTGTGAGTTAGCAATGAAATAATCTACACGATTTGCGCTTAACACATCCCACTGACGTAAGCGGTGCAGTATATAACGAGATATCCACCCAGCGGCGCCGTGTCCAAGATTACTCGCGTTTAAGTAATCGAACGTTAAATCCCAGGCATAACGCATCGGACTATGGCAATAGCAAATATGTAGTTGGTTTGGACTTGTTAATATACCTTTAGCAACCGCGTGTGATGAAGAGAGTATTACGTCGTAGGAACGCAAATCCAATTGTTCAATCGCTAAGGGCATCAAAGGCAAGTATTTTTGTACGCCTTTCTCTGAAAAAGGAAAATTTTGGAGAAAAGTGGCGCCAATCTGACGTTTATATAAATAACTATCAGGATTTCGAGATTCAAAATCGATCAAGGCATACAAGTCAGCGTCAATATGGTTCAGAATTTCGCGGACAACGAGTTCTGAACCTCCGGTAGCTTTTGGTGTAAGCCATTCATGTACTAAAGCATATTTTAATGACACAGAAGTGTAGAAAGGAAGCTATAGGGTGAAAAAAAGAATATGTAATTATTTACGAGATTTACTAAGAATCTCTTATTTGCACACAAATGGGCAACGTCCCATCCAAGCTGTCCAGACGTTTTTCTACCAAAACTGGTTCCAGAGGTATACCACAACCTGATAACCTCGTTGTTGGGATTGTTGTTGAGATTAATGTAAACGGCAAGCCAGATATACAAACAAAGGATATTTATGCGAATCTTAATCATGGGTGGCACCCGCTTTATTGGCGTTTACCTCACGCAACTGTTAGTAGAACAGGGACATGAAGTTGTTTTATTTAATCGCGGTAATCGTCCTGCACCTGTACAAGGGGTGGCAACAATTACTGGCGACCGTACAGACCCTGAACAATTGAAGCAAAAACTAGCAAACGAAAAATTCGACGCAATTTTTGACAATAACGGTAGGGAACTTACTGATACTCAACCATTAGCGGAAATTTTTCAAGGCTCCGTGCAACATTTTATATATATGAGTTCCGCTGGAGTATATTTAAAATCCGACCAAATGCCCCATAGAGAAGGAGATGCGGTTGACCAAAAAAGTCGTCACAAGGGTAAATTGGATACCGAAGAATACTTAATACAACAAAACGTACCGTATACATCAATTCGTCCAACTTATATCTATGGACCACAAAACTACAACGACCTAGAAGCTTGGTTTTTTGACCGGATAGTTAAGAACCGTGCTATCCCTATTCCTGGTAACGGGATGCACATCACCCAATTCGGACACGTCAAAGATTTAGCCAAGGCAATGTGTTTAGTTTTGGGTAACTCGAATACGTTAGGGCAAGTTTATAACGTCTCTGGCGACCGTTTTGTCACTTTTGATGGTTTAGCGCGCGCTTGTGCAGTTGCCGCAGGAAAATCTCCTGACGACATCAAAATTGTCCACTACGACCCTAAGAAATTCGATTTTGGCAAGCGAAAAGCTTTTCCAATGCGCGTCCAGCACTTTTTTGCCTCTGTCAGCAAAGCGAGAACCGAGTTAGGGTGGCAACCCGAATACGATTTGGTATCAGGGCTTAGAGACTCGTATGAGAATGATTTTCTCTCCTCCGGAAGGGACAAGAAAGAAATTGATTTTTCTTGCGACGACGAAATTTTAAATAGTTAAGAGTGCTGAGTGCTGAGTGCTGAGTGTTGAGTGTTGAATAGGGTGGGCTATTGCTCACCGTTTCTATTTTTTTATTGGTGTTTGTCTATAGAATATATAGAATCGAAAATATATATAAAAATGCCTTTTGCTTTTGAAATTATTTCTACTCGTGAAGTCCATCGCGACTTTGGAACAGACAGTTACCGTCACTGGACTTTATTAATTGGTGTTCTTCGCTCTGGAGTTATTAAACTTCGCGACCATATTTGTCTACCCTCATATAATGGGCAGCATTTAGTAACTACTGTTATTGGGTTTGAGCCGAGCGTTGGTAATATATCAGAAGGTGAAAAGCTTGTAATGCTGCCTTCGCGCGCTTTTTCTCAAGAAATTCCCGACTTTATGCGGCGCCGACGTAAATTATGGCTGAAACAATCTGAAAAAAAGCAAGTTAAAGCAAGTGAAGTCAGTCAACCTTTCATGCTGGTTACTTGGGAACCAGCATACAGTGCAGCAGATATCAGGTTAGGAGGGGTAGCTAGCGACTGTTCAAAAGAGTCTTATCAAAATCAAATATTAGAATTATTGCGACATTCACCTGAACGTATATTACACTGTCGCGATTGTGCGGCGCCTCTATCAAATATACCTGCTGCAATGCCCGAACTCAAAGAACTTCTTACTCATCCAAACCGAGAACTCGTCAGTCGCGCTGTTGGAATATACAATTACCTTCATTGGCAACAGAAGGGGTAGGGTGCGTGAAGGCTACCAACAATTATTAAACGAAGCTAGAAACTTGTAGCCTTCACGCACCTTACTAACGTCACAATTATTATTCGGTGCGTGACGCTACAAGTCTTGTATCTACGTTGAGATTTTTCGTAGCGTCACGCACCCTACTCTGAATTTTCACATTCGGTCGAAATATTAAATATGTTCCTCCTAATCCTTCTACAATGGTACGTGTATTCGCGACCATCATTTTTTGATATGTGTCGCTATCACTTCCCTTTACACCTAAATTATTTGTCGCAAGCGACCGTTCGGATACTCGAACATCAGCTTGTTTTGCCACGGTTTTAACTAAGTTTGGATTGACTGCGTTATTAATAAAGATAGATGGAACGCGCGTTTGTTTAATATTTTGGATTAAAGGTTTGAATTTTGGGGATGATGGGTTTTCTGAATTAGTTATAGTTTGAAATGCGGTTTCATACTTAAGTCCGTAAGCCGTTGTATAGTAGCCTAGTTCAGCATTATTTGTAATCAGTGTGCGTTGATAAGGTGGAATGCTCGCAATTCTAGATTTAATCCATTTGTCTAGTTTTGCTATATCACTTTTGATTTTATTTGTGTTAGCTGTATACAACTTAGAATTTTTCGGCGCCACTTTCTTTAGGTTATTACTGATAACGTCCACCATAGCAGTAGCATTTTTGGCATCGTGCCATAAGTATGGATTAGTTAACTTTTTGTCACCTTGTTGAATATTCAAGCGAGGTTTAGGGACTGCGACTTGGGCAACAGCTATTTTTGGTACAGGGTTTTTACTAGCTTTGATGATATTAAATACACCCGGTTCAAGATTATAACCGTTGTAAAGAATTAATTTAGCTTTATTTATAGCTTGAATGTCATTTGTTTGTGGTTGATAAGTACGGGGGTTAACGTCAGGTGGAATAAGGCAATTTACATTAACTGTATTTCCTGCTACTTGTTTTGTGAGGTCACACAATACACTTGTAGTTACAACAACTTGAGGTAGATTATTGTTTTGGGGACGTTGCGGCACCGTTGTTTTAATCGTTAAAGTAGTATTTTGTACATTGTTTGGATTGCTACAAGCTGATAATAAAACTTGGAGTGTAAAAAAAGGTATCAGCAACTTCCTCATATTGTCAAACTGTTTTTTAATAGTAAGTATTTATGAGGTATTGTACCCACGTAAGGGCAATTACGCCCATAAGCTTTGCACTATCTTTAACAACTTAAATTTCGTTATTGAATAAAGCGGGTGGCAAAATTAGAAGCGCGTGTGGGTGATATGACGCGCGCTTTGAGAACTGCCCCTATAAGTAAAGCATAAGAAAATCCACCAATCAGTATCCACCAGAGAAGTACAAGAATACCGATGATTTGAGCCAAGGCACCACCAACATCCCATAAACCATGTAGTAAAGCTGCACTGAGATAACCAACTATAAGAATTCGCCAACGTTTGTTTGGCTTTAAAATACTCAACCCGATACAGTAACCAAACCAACCACTCCAAGCCATATGTCCAGCAATTTCCCCTAGAACTCTGGGGATTAATAGTTGTAACCCAGCGAGTTCACCACCAGCAGTTCCTAACTGTTGCCCAATTTGTATGGCTTGCCGTGGTACATATAAGCCTAAAGTTTCAATTAATGTAAAACCAGTTGCGGATGCGGCGCCTAGCAGTATACCATCTAAAGGTTCCTCAACTCCGATTCTACTTCGAGTTGGTTCAGCTAGGCACCTTCCCAAAAAATGAAATATAAAAATTGGTATTGCTTTGGTTAATTCTTCTGACATTCCCGGCCCGACAAAGTTACCAATTAGTGCTGGTATTAAGGATTGTGAATCAGAGAGTCTTCCAGGCAAAATGTTGTAAAATACTGGTGCAATTATAAAAAAGTAAACTGTGGTTAAAAGAATTACACAGAATACCGCAGAACCCGTCATTACCCACCAAGGCTTTCTTTTACCACATAACTGATAGATAAAGAAAAGAGCGGCAAAAGCCAGGTAAGTACCAAGCAGTATCTGGTAAGAGTAGCCTCTCACAATAAATAGTAGTACAACGAATATAACTGTAATTATTCCAGGTACTAAAAACCCTTTGGCAAATAATTGCCGTCTAATTTCTTTTGAGCCAATTGGAAAAATTCCACTGTCATCAGTTCTATTATTTCCGCTGCTAACTGCTGTAGCGACTTTTGTTTGCGCTACTTGATGTTCAAAAACAAACTCTGGTCCATCTTCACCTAATTTTATTCTGTCACCATTTTGTAATTCTTGACTGCTTTGCAAACGCTGATTATTTAAATACGTGCCGCGCGAGCTATTTAAATCACTAAGTGTAAAAATTTGACCTTGCTGTGAGGATGTTACTTTAGCATGGCGCCGGGAGACACTTGGGTAAGCATTGGAGTCAAGAAGTATTTGACAAGTTGCTGGGTCTCTCCCAAGCTCAAAGGATATTTCGTTTGTTCCTTCGAGTGGATAAGTTTGAATGGTTATACCATTATTAGATACTAATCGCAATAACGCATCATTCATATTGGTAGATACCTATTTATATATTGTTAAATTAGTTGCACTTTATGTATTTTATACACACCCCACTACACCACATCACGTCACACCACACCACATTACACCACACCACATTACACCACATCACATTACACCACATCACGTTACACCCTATAAGGGTGAGGCTACACGAACAAAGCCTGCCTACGCAGGCTAGGACTCTAATTTATTGTGTTATTGAGAAATTTAGATGTTTATTAAAAACGAAAAATATTAGTATAAATACGTTGGTACAAGATGTGAAACACATCTATTAATTTTAATTTTTCTTTCTATAATATTGACAAAAACCTGCCCTTTGCGATAAATAAGAGCAGGTTTTGAAAAAATCTATATAGATAATTTATTTTTATAGCATACTGGAAAGTGACAGTTTGCCTTCGAGTTGAAGCTTTGCTTTAACGCAAACAGAACAGCTACAACCCATTGCATCATTTATAGGATTGGATTTTTGTGCGAATCTAGGAACAATAGTAGCGCGCGTAGGATGTTGTGATACTAGTTCAACACGTTGGACAGGTACGGGTTGAATAACTTCTGCCGTTGCTGGACTAACAACAAACAGCAGCGAGGCTAGCAGTACGGGAAAAGTAAATAAAATCAGTTTGGTTAACTTCATGATTTACACCTAAGAAGGCATTTGTGTTACAGCATAACGAATTCGCAGCAATTAGTCATTAGCCACAATCTAAGTATAAAGACTTTTCTTGTGTATGACTTGGTTCCCAGATACTTTAAATTTACACTTTTATTTGCCAAAACCTTGACCGCGTAATGATTTTGACCAAATAAGGATTTTGCCACTGTCACCTCCTGCTGCGAGGAGTTTTCCTTTGGGGTGCCAAGCAAGACTTGAAAATCCTCCATCAGTTGTGAGAACTTGGGAAACTTGTTTTGCTTGTTTCCATAAGCATAACCATCCATCGCTAGCAGCAGAAGCAAGTAGGAAACTATCTGGTGCAAATTCAATACCCTGAATAATATCAACGTGGTTGGTTAAGACGTTTGCTTCCCATCCTTGGGACTCATCTTCTAGTTTTTCCCAAACTACCATACCTTCGACGCTTGATGTTGCAAGTAATGGGGCGCCGATTTGTGTATTAATATTAGACCAAGCAAGTTGACGTATCTTACCAGGGAAACCGCGCATCAGCCAAGGCTCAGAATTACCCCACTCCATTACACCTACTGAACGGTCCATATTACCCGAAGCAAGGAACTTACTATCTTTTGACCAGGCAAGAGCAACACTAACTGTAGGCATTTCCCAAAAATAAGGTTCGTCATCCCAGTTAGAGCAGTTCCAAATTTTAACACCTTTGTTGCCACCAGCAGCCAGGTTTTCGCCGTTACTAGACCAGTCTAATCCTAACGGAGAGGAATCTTCAAAGTTGAGTGTAGCGACTACTTCCTGAGAAGAAGCATCCCAAATTTGAATATAACGGTTCAAGCAAAAAGCAAGCTGGTTACTGGTTGGGTTCCAAACAAGTTTATCAACCCATGCAGGAGCATTTTCCAATGTTGTGACTAACTCACCATCATGCCAAATTTTGACTCTTCCATCTTGTCCCGCTGCAGCTAGAAACTTACCATCATGGGAAAACCCTACACAGTCAACAGACTCCGAAGTCGCAGCTTGTAATATTTCCAGTTCATCATCCTGCCATAGCGCAACTTCTCCCGCAGCAGAAACAACAGCAAGCGTTGAACCAACAGGTGCCCACTTTACAGCCGTTATATAATCTGACAGTGTGGCAGTAAACTTTGGCTCAAAATCTTTTGTAGTAGTTGAAGAACTCATAAACCATATAAATGAGAGTGATACTCAAATTATTATCCTATCAACATCAGGTAAAAATCTACATGTAGGGTGCGTAACGCCATAACAATTTCTCAACGAAGCGAATAATCCGGTGGCGTTACGCACCATAAACATAAAATAATATTATCAATGCCTTAAATATATAATAAACACAGCATTCGCACTTCGATACACGAAATCTATCTGCGGTACACTTCGTTGACACGTCTATACAATTTCGGTATTTTTTATAAATCATTTGTAAAAATTACGATTAAATTGCGAACCGCAAAGTACGCAAAGTACGCAAAGAAAGAAAGAAAGAAAGAAAGAAAGATAATATAAGTTATATGGTATTAATATATTTTTTCAGTTTTTATTATCATAATAAACATTATTATTTTGTTGAAACTATGAAACAAATTAGATGGTGTAAATTAAATATGTTTGGTACTAATAGCAACGTTTACCAGTTTCAAACTTTAAAGAGATTAGTTATAGTTTAAACTTTTTTGTTCATACGCTTCAAATCTTTTTCACTAAGTTTCAATCCCTAGTAGGGATTATTTATAGTTTAAACCAATTGGTTCAATCAAGAACCAAAGCGAAATCAGACTGTTTCAATCCCTAGTAGGGATTATTTATAGTTTAAACTAACGTAGATTGACAATCTCCTAACACAGAATGTTTCAATCCCTAGTAGGGATTATTTATAGTTTAAACCCTCACAGCCTTTTCCTTCCCCCGCATTGTGATGCGTTTCAATCCCTAGTAGGGATTATTTATAGTTTAAACAATTTATACCTTTTTAGAAAGGCTACACGTTTCTAGTTTCAATCCCTAGTAGGGATTATTTATAGTTTAAACTTTCTAGCCACGTTATATAATTGGTGTGGTCTTTAGCCAGTTTCAATCCCTAGTAGGGATTATTTATAGTTTAAACGATTTTGGGCAGATTTGTACTGAGGGGAAGCTGAGTTTCAATCCCTAGTAGGGATTATTTATAGTTTAAACCCCTTAGTAATTCGTCAAGAAAGATATGTTTGGGGTTTCAATCCCTAGTAGGGATTATTTATAGTTTAAACGTCGAATTAAGTTGGGGCAACAAAGATTATGAAGTTTCAATCCCTAGTAGGGATTATTTATAGTTTAAACTTTGATAAGTTTCCATACTACTTGTTTATTATTCACGTAGTTTCAATCCCTAGTAGGGATTATTTATAGTTTAAACAATTGTCTGGGATTTCAGAATCTCAAGCTTCAGGTTTCAATCCCTAGTAGGGATTATTTATAGTTTAAACCTTGCTGCCACAGAATTTACAGATGAGGCGCCTACTCATGTTTCAATCCCTAGTAGGGATTATTTATAGTTTAAACATCAAAAATCGATTGTAATCGCTATTTTGGTTACGTTTCAATCCCTAGTAGGGATTATTTATAGTTTAAACCTGCCTGTAATTGCTCTCTAAATCTGGTATCTTGTTTCAATCCCTAGTAGGGATTATTTATAGTTTAAACTAAGTTGCTCACTGATTTACGCATTTTAGCCGTGGTTTCAATCCCTAGTAGGGATTATTTATAGTTTAAACTTTTTTAGATTCCCAATCACTAAATTTTATTTCAGTTTCAATCCCTAGTAGGGATTATTTATAGTTTAAACTCCAAAAACACTTTACTGCAACAATTAAAGGCAAAGAAAGTTTCAATCCCTAGTAGGGATTATTTATAGTTTAAACTTGGCATTGAATATCATTTGATTGCAGGCTATTAGTTTCAATCCCTAGTAGGGATTATTTATAGTTTAAACTTCGCGAATACGTACCACATATTGAACAAGCCATTGTTTCAATCCCTAGTAGGGATTATTTATAGTTTAAACTTCTTCCATGTCTTTATGTAAGAAAGAGGCGCCATTAAGTTTCAATCCCTAGTAGGGATTATTTATAGTTTAAACCAAGAAGCGGGCGCAGGAAGAAAAAAATTTCCAAGTTTCAATCCCTAGTAGGGATTATTTATAGTTTAAACGTAACACGTCCTGAGAAAACTAAAGTTACTGCCTGTTTCAATCCCTAGTAGGGATTA
The DNA here is from genome assembly GCF_059640475.1 of Calothrix sp. CBUCES-K 9914. NCBI lineage: Bacteria > Bacillati > Cyanobacteriota > Cyanophyceae > Nostocales > Calotrichaceae > Calothrix > Calothrix sp. CBUCES-K 9914. The sequence goes on along the minus strand of NZ_JBXXZH010000016.1, from coordinate 40,994 downwards.
TTTATAGTTTAAACAAAGTATTTTTAAAGCAAGACGCCAAGATAGGTGTTTCAATCCCTAGTAGGGATTATTTATAGTTTAAACTTCCTTCTTCTTTCTTCTTTCTTGTTCAAGGAATTCTGTTTCAATCCCTAGTAGGGATTATTTATAGTTTAAACATCTCAGGAGATGTGGCGCCTAGCTTGAGGATTGTTTCAATCCCTAGTAGGGATTATTTATAGTTTAAACTTAGACTTGCTTGACGAACAAGGGTTGGATGTATTTGGTTTCAATCCCTAGTAGGGATTATTTATAGTTTAAACTCATATATAAGTTACCTGTAAGTTTTACGTCTATGTTTCAATCCCTAGTAGGGATTATTTATAGTTTAAACAATATGTTTTACCTGCGCCTGTGGGCAGCACAAGTTTCAATCCCTAGTAGGGATTATTTATAGTTTAAACAAGCGGGTTTGAGCGATTCTAAGATAATCAAAGTTTCAATCCCTAGTAGGGATTATTTATAGTTTAAACTTGGCAAACGGCGACTAGTTCCCCCTTCTTCTCGGTTTCAATCCCTAGTAGGGATTATTTATAGTTTAAACTAATTCCAGCCAAGACAAGAGACTTAATTAGACCTGTTTCAATCCCTAGTAGGGATTATTTATAGTTTAAACGCAAGAGTTGTTTGGTGAGGGTAGCTATCAGGTTTCAATCCCTAGTAGGGATTATTTATAGTTTAAACTGCTGGCGCCTGGAGTGCTTGTGTTATTAGGTTTTCAAGGTGCATTTCCGCGAACCTCGTTATCATAACATATAAAACAGTGTTTTGATTTTTGTGAAATGGCTGAAATGCTTTCTGGATATGGTGCGCGGGTAGTTTTAATTTTTGAGTGGCTGAAACCCTTGTCCTGAGAGAAGTCCAGCAGTTTTTGCTAAGTCGCATTTTTTGACACCCCCCCTTTCGCGGTGATACATGAGTTTAGTGATAAAATACGTAGGTATATTTGCTTGCGAGAAGGGCAGGCAAGATGCCTACCCTACGTGTTGGTGCCATTTAAAGGACTTTCAAATAAAATCTCTAAAATTGTCTTGTGGGGTGGGCATCCTTGCCCGCCTTCTTTATATGGAACTGATATGGAACGGGCGAGGATGCCCATTCCACAATTACAGGGTTCATTCCACAATTGTAGGGCAATTTAATTTTTGGAAGTTCCTAGGACAGGCAATTTAGGAAGTCTTGTTTTAATTTGGCTTCGTCCAGGTTGCGTCCAATAAAAACTAGTTCGTTTTTACGAGTTTCGGTTTCTTTCCAAGGACGGTCTGGTTTGCCTTCAAATAACATGTGGACTCCTTGGAACACAAAGCGCTCATTTTCTCCCGCTATGTTTAATATTCCTTTCATGCGGAAAATATCAGGGCCTTGAGTTTGTAGTAACTCGCTCATCCAAGCGTTTAGCTTTTCTCCGTCTAAGGCGCCTTTTTCTACGAGCGCTACAGATGTTACAGTTTCATCGTGTTCATGGTCGTGTTCTTCGGTCAGAAATTCTGGCTCTATTTCTAACGCGCGTTCTAAGTCAAAAGCTTTTACACCTAATAGTGCATCCATTTCTAACTCAGAATTACGGGTGCGATAGATTTTTGCCATCACGTTCATCGATCGAATTCGCTTTTCCAGTTCTTCTAGTTCTTCTGGTTCAACTAAATCAGTTTTGTTTAATAATATAACATCGGCAAACGCTATTTGCTCCTGCGCTTCGTCCGCGTCCCAATGTTGCAAAATATGCTTTGCATCTACTACGGTAACGACTGCATCGAGTTCTAATTTCTCTTTCATGTCCTCATCGACAAAGAAAGTCTGAATTACTGGCGCCGGGTCTGCTAACCCAGTAGTTTCAATGACTAAATGGTCAAATTTGTTACGACGCTTCATCAAGTTGCCGATAATGCGTATTAAGTCTCCACGCACTGTACAACAAATACAACCATTGTTCATTTCAAAGATTTCTTCGTCTGCATCGATAACTAATTGGTTATCAATTCCTACTTCTCCAAACTCGTTCACGATAACAGCTACCTTTTTACCGTGTTCGTGGGTGAGAATTCGATTTAATAGCGTTGTTTTGCCGGCGCCAAGATAGCCAGTTAAAACGGTTACGGGAACTGTACTTGTTATATCAGTTGTTGTTGTCATAATATCGCAGAGTGTGGAGTGATAAATTTACCTTTTTGCCAAATACCATTTTCAACTCAATGTGTGTTGTTTCTGGATGATTTAACATTAAACATGTTTATTGTGTTGGGTTCCGTTCCTCCACCTAACCTTCTTTATTATCTTGAATGGTATTCATTCTCAAAGGCTCATAGCTATGATAGCTATATTGCTTGTAAAAATGGAGCAATTGCGGAAACTACTTCTTGTGAATACTCTTCGTGCATCCCTAGTGTGCCTGGAAGCGTGACACTAATAACATTGGGTAATGCTGCTAGTGCATTCATATCAGCGCGCGATTTTGGAGGAGATGATTCGCCAACTACTACCATTAAAGGTATATTCAAACCGCTTGCTAGTTGTAAATACTCAGATTGACTATGTACTGCATCCAGATTACCTGTAACAAATGCTGCTGGTGCATATCTAGCTCCCGGTTTCTGAGTATTACGCCACTTGTGTTCTACAAATTCGGGTGTTAGTTTATTTGCATCAACGTATACATGGCGCCGATACATCCAACTCAAAAATGATGGCGCCGTATTGAGTTTATATAGTAATTGTCCAACAATTGGGGAACGCACCAAATTTTTACCAATATTCGCTTTATCCCGACTTAACCCCATCGTTGGTAATGGTCCTCGCCAAGTTGGCGCCACTAATACAATCCGCGAAAATAGATTTGGTTGCTTATTCGCAAGTTGCAGAACGTATGCACTGCTATGTCCTGCTGACACAACGGCAACAGGAGTTTGTAGGCAATTTATGACAAAATCTTGAAGAAATTGATGATAAATGGCAGGTTGATAATCAAGGGATGGTCGTGACGAGTCTCCAAACCCAGGAAAATCTACAGCTATAGTTTGAAAGTTGGGTGATAGTAGCTTTGCAATACCACCCATTTCCGAACGCATGGACACGGTACTAAATGCAGGTAGTAACAGTACTGGTGTGCCGTTGCCAAGGACTTCATAAACAACCCGGACTTGTTGGTTTTGGTAATTCCATGTGTATTCTCGTTCCTGCCCACCAATATTAAGATTGATTGTGGTGTCTTGAGATAATAAATTTGTCATTGACTGTTAACCTCAGATTCCAAAGCTTTTTTTTGCATGGTTTTGAAAATATTGTAGAAACCATTGGCGCGCGATGGGGTGAGGCTAACGTTTAAACCTGTTTCTTGGATAAAGTCTGGGGTAAGTTGAACAATTTCTGCTGGGGTGAGTCCGTTGAGTCCCTCGACTAATAAACCCACTAAACCTTTTGTTAGTTGGGAGTCAGAGTCTCCAGTAAATGTAACCTTACCATCATCAAACGCAGCAGTAATAAAAACTTGCGAGACGCAACCAGGGACTTTATTTTCTGGTACTTTGTCTTCGTCACTGAGTGGGTTGAGCTTAGTACCATACCAGATTAACTGTTCGTACCGTCGTTTCTGGTCTGTCGCGCGCTGGAAACGCTGAACAATTTTCGCCAAGGACGGTGGCAATGATTCTATCGAAAACGACATAACAACAGCATCAAATAATCGGTATCACATCTTGAGTGTAGATTATTTAAACTACCTTTTCCAAATTTAGCATTTGTGATACCGTTTGGAACTTATAGCCTTGCGCTTGTAGGTTACGCACTATCATTTCTGTTGCCGCAACAGTGGCACCTCGTTCTCCACCACCATCATGCAGTAATATTATGGCGCCAGGGGTAACATTATTAATAACGCGATTTGCAATTACCTCTGGGTTTGCCTCGTGATAGTCTTTCGGGTCTACACTCCACAGAACATTCTTTTTGTGCATTTTATTCAGAATATAAGGTAGCGTAAACCTCTTGTATCCATATGGCGCGCGGAATAAAATTTCTTGCTCAACTCCCAGATGGCGTATTAGTTCATCAGTACGCTGTATTTCTGAACGAATGAAAGATGGTGTTTTCCAAATTAGTTTTTGATGTGAGTAAGAGTGATTACCAATTTCGTGTTTGTGGGCAATCAGTTTTTGGACAGTCTGGGTATGTGCTTCCAAATTTTCTCCAACAGTGAAGAATGTTGCTTTGACTCCAAGTTGGTTAAGTACGTCTATTAGTTGGTCGGTGTAAGGTGGGTTGGGACCATCGTCATAAGTTAAAGCGACTACAGGGTCTTGCGTGTTTATTTGTGTGAAATATTCGCCGAATATTTGCAATTTGGACGTTTTGGCGAGTTTGTCTAATAGTACAAGGGTTATAAATAATACTGTAATTATGATTAGTATATACATTGTATTTATATTTGTAAGGACTTTAGTCCTTAAATTTGAAAAGTTAAGATTCCTTTAAGATTCCCGACTTCGCGTTCATTTGTCGGGAATCTGACCACCCAATCTAATTAACTATCAACTCTAGTGGTTCATGTCAATAAATTTGGTCGGCTCACGGCGTCTCGCCTGACCGCGCGCACTACACATCGCGTTCGGTACGTATCCAGGTTTTTTGAGGTTTGAGAAGGAAGGTGAAATAAATTCTAAGATTCCAAATCATGTATAAGGGTATTGTCAGAAGCGCGCGCGCGGGTAATAGAGTATATCCGAATTTAAACCATGAGCTTGTAATTGCCAGAGTTATACATAACCCTTCAATACCTAAGATTAATGTGGGTAGCCATGTTCCGAAAAGTGTTGATATAAACAACGCGGAGGTAAAACTAACTAGCCAAAGTATTATTAGTAAAGATATAGGCAAAACTGATAAATCTAAAGCGATGGCTATTAAGTCAAATCGTTTTTGTTTTATTGCTGCTAAGAATAATTTGGGTGCTTGTGTCAGCAGAGTTTGCAAGTGTCCGTGAACCCATCTTGTTCGCTGTGCGTTTCCTGCTTGTTTATGTTTGGGAAAATATCCTGTTACGAGTGCGTCTTCACAAAATAGTGGAGCATGACCAATTTGAGTGAAATCTATTCCTATTTGCTTATCTTCTGCGATGTTACCGCTTGCAAATCTGACTTTGGTTATCAAAGACCAGGGGAAAGCCATTCCTGTACCTGTGAGTGAAGCTGGTACACCTAATCTGGAACATCCTCGCTGACGAACAAAGTTTTTGATTAGAAATGCCAGAACTGATACTGCATGTCTTGGTGTAAAGTTCTCCGGCGCCTTCAGTAGATTTGTTGCTTGAACTGGTCGATTTGTCTCTACTGCCATTGCTGCTAAACGTTCTACTGTACCTTCATGAACAGTGCAGTCAGCATCAATTACGACTACTACATCCGGTGGATTGTCTACTAGGTATCTGAAACCGAAGTCAAGCGCATATCCTTTACCTCTATTTTGTAAATCAAACCGTTCAATTACTGTGGCGCCACTGACGCACGCAATATCTGCTGTGTTGTCAGTACAGTTATCTGCAACAACTAATATCTTTTCATTTATTGTTGACGCGCGTTGTACAGATGCGACTGTTGACCCGATACAAACCGCTTCGTTATGAGCTGGTATGACCACACATACATCTAGCTTTTGCTGATTATTTAAAGAATGATTGCGTTTCGGTAGAAGAGCTGCCATACATTCAATAAATAAAACTGCTACTGGTAATGCCAGAAATAATGAAATAATTAGTAATAAAATGTAAATCATGGCCAACAAAAAGTTGCTAGTCAGCATAAAAAACCCCTACTTTCTAGAGTGAATAAAAGGATATTAAAAACTCCGGTATGAACTACCGTTTAAAAAAGAGTTTTAAGATGTCAGTAATCTCAAAAGAGTAGCAATTTATTTCTACAGCGAACAATCACGCTCACGAGAAGGAAACAAAAAATGCTCTTTAAGTTATTATATGGAGTAATCCGGTAATTTTATTTACATTTATTATTTACTTTTGATGAATTTTTCGGTGGTGATTGTATTCTACTTTACAATTGATGAGGTTATTATGAAGCTTATGATGTAAAGTTTAAAATACTAATAAATAAAAAACGAGATTTGTTCGTCCTGTAGGATAGGCATCTTGCCTGTCCATGTATTAGCCTGTTCGTGTATTAGCCTGTCCATGTATTAGCCTGTCCATGTATTAGCCTGTCCATGTATTAGCCTGTCCATGTATTAGCCTGTTCATGTATTAGCCTGTTCGTGTATTTGTAGGACAGGCGAGACGCCTATCCTACGTGATTCTTAAAAGATTTTGGCAAGCGTGCTTAAGCGTTCATAAACAGAGATGAGTTGGTCTCCTTCAAGCTCAACAGAAGTACTTGGGTAGTTACGAATAGCTGCAAGCAGTGTTACTTCGCCATTTCGCTTTATTGACTCACCCAAAGCTGTTCGTAGCGCTTGCTCATCCAGTTGTTTTCCGGGAGGATGAACTACTGAACCTATTTGGTCTACCAAAACTGGCCCTGCCCAACTCGACAATAAATTATTTAAGAAGCCAGTGTCGGCTTTTATTCCTGCTGTCAGTGCCTTACGAGCAACAGCAGGGTTTTGGCCAGCTGCTTGTAAATAACCTCTGAGTGTAGGTGTAGTTTGACCAGTTTGTACAAACTGACTTAATTCGTTAACGGAGATTGTCCCCTGGAACTTACCGTATCGTAAAATAACTTGGTCGGCAGCATTTGCACTAGTGCTAAAAAGTAAAACTCCTGCACTAACTCCTAAAGCTACAAGTAGAGAATTCAAACGCTGTTGCTTGATACGGTTGAAAAAATCAAAAATCTGCATCTTAACTCAACTATTTTATCTTGAGTACATACATCCAATTGTAAAGAATCAGCACTTCTACTGGCTATAACTTACGATGTAGCTATTTTGACTATTTTTAAACAATTTTCAAATACTTCAGCTTCGCATAACAGCATCTAATAACTTACCACCACCAAAACGAATTACATCAGTACAAGGTAAACCAGTTTCTGTTTGCACTTTAACTATTTCTTCTTTGGCAGTGGTTTCGTCTAAATGTCCTGTATTCAAAGCGACACCAACAACAGAGGCGCCTTTGAATGCTCCAGCAGCTTTAGCAACCATTTCGTATAACTTAATAACTTCACTCAAAGGTGGAATATGTATACCTTCCATAACTTCAGTTTGACCTGAACGATGCACGAGAATCAAGTGTGTTGGTTGTGAACCGCGTATCAAAGGTAACGTTGCTGTTGATGCTGGATGTAATAGTGAACCTTGTCCTTCGATGTGCAAAATGTCATAGTTCTTTGCATACCGTAACACCATTTGTTCAACGGCGCCTGCTGCAAAGTCAACTCGTATGGCATCCAAAGGTATTCCGTCACCTTCGAGCATTAACCCAGTTTGCCCTGTCGCCAAAAACTTAGAACGCCACCCTCGCAACCTTGAAGCATGATGTAATTCTATACTCGTAGACATTTTACCAACAGCCATGTCGGTTCCAACAGTTAATATTCGGCGACAAGATAAGTTGCGTGCTTGTGCTGTTGCCATACCTAAATTAGATGGTTCTTTTCGCACATCCCAAATTAACTGTCCAGGTTTTAGCAGTGCTTTGAGTTCAGGAATATTTTCTAAAGGAGTGTGTAAACCGTTTACTATAGACATTCCCGCTTTTATAGCATCTTTCAATTCGTGCCAATATTCATCGGGCAAGGCGCCACCTTTGGGTGCTATCGCAATAACCAAAACTTCAGGTTGATATTTCAGGGACTCAACGACCGAAGCAACTATTGGTACATCCCGCTTAATACCCGTCAACTCCAAAATCGACTTACCTGCACATTCTTTATCGATTGCGGCTACTATTGGAGCTTCGCTGTATCGTAACAAAGACAACCCAGTTTTACCAATCGTTGTCTCAATTCCGCCGTGTAATAGAATTGCAACCCTTTGATTAAGCGCTAGTCGCACGATATTGTACCCCCAAACCTGGTAAATCATTAGGTAACAGGCGCCCAGATTGCAGAACTGCACCGCAAAAAGGGTCATCTATAAGATTAAGATGACTATCCAAATCTAGATAGTCGAAGAGCGGAGAAAGTTGTGCAGCAGCAGTATTCGTTAATGCACTATCCGAATAGCAACCAAACATTACTTGTAATTGATGCGCGCGCGCTACATGTACCATCCGTATTGCCTCGGTTAAGCCGCCTGACTTCATGAGCTTGATATTAATACCATTAATGCTATTTGCCAAGTGATTAACATCAAAACTAGTAAAGCAACTTTCGTCTACAAATATCGGCAACGGTTGTTTTGCTTTCAATTCAGCTAGTTCTGCTTCATGTCCTTTTGGCAAGGGTTGTTCAATATACTTAATATTTAAATCAGCTAGCCACTTGCCCATTACTATTGCATCCTCTAAACTCCAACCGCCATTCGCATCAACAAATATCTCAAGATTAGGCGCCTCATTCTGTACAGCAAGTAACATTTCTTTGTCAGCTTCGATACCAAGAGTATTACCGAGTTTTACTTTCAATACCTGAATATCAGCATATTCCAACCATTTTCTAACTCGTTCTCTAGCTGCATCAGGTGTATTTATACCAATTGTTACGGAAGTTGGAACAATAGTACTTCTATCTAAACCCCAAATTTTCCACAAGGGTAAACCAACGCTTTTACCAAACCAGTCATGTAAAGCAATATCAAGAGCCGCGCGTACTGGGCTGATAATATTAGCTTGAATCAAAAACTTTTCTATCGAGTCACGTTCATACGGACTAAACTTTTCAATAATTGGCGCCACCTTAAGAAAACTTGAGTAAATCATCTCAGTAGTTATGGCAGCACCTCCTGCACTAAATGGTGATGCTTCACCCCAACCCTCAATACCATCATGTAAAATCTTTACCCATACATTCGTTGTCTGCGCTGTTGTACCATAACTAATTGTCAGCGGAAAACGTTTTGTTAAGGAAAAGGGTTTTACATCTAGTTGCATGATTCTACTTTGTTAGAGGAAGGAATTTTACGTAAATGCACTTGTGCGATTAATGTCATCATACCTTTTTCTACCTCCATCTTTTTAACACGGAAAGCAGTCCCGCCTATTTCTAGTGATGGAGCTTCTGTTAATTCTTGAATTTTCTGGATAAAAGCTGTGACGAAATCAAGGGTAACACCTTCATTTTCAGCACAGACAAAGCTTTCGAGTATAATTGGTGAGGTTTCAGTACGAGGACAAAAGATAGATTGAAACGTTAATGGACGTGTGGCGCCACCTTGTTCGAGTAAGATTTTACCGACAACCTTTATTTTGTTTGCTTCAGGTAAGTGAATACGGATAAGTTGGGGTTTGAAGGTTACATCTTCACCGTTAAGATTTAAAGCAAGTCCCTTTTGTAGGTAGCTACGAACAATATTAGAAGTCATAGCACGATTTAAATCATCCTCGGTAAATACGAGACGGGCATTAGCATTAACAGGTTTGTCAAATTCAACTTTACCCAAAATAGCGTTTAAAGGGTTAACTGAAACACTATCGGTTTGCAACTGAAGTTCTTGTATGCGAACACCTTGCGTCTCCAAACCCTGTCCTTCTACTCCTACACCATCGACTTGTCCTTGAAAAAGTTTAAGCAAATCTGTTTGAATATCAATATCAATTTCATCAACATTATCAAAAGCAAGACCCACACTTGTTTCAATCGCTTTAGAGACAAGGGTTCCTTCTAGATTTTGTTCAGTTTGCATAGTTTAGTCCTTGAGGTATTATCAGCTCTATAAATCTAGACGCGAGAAAATTAAAATTAATCTGCATTGCGAAGGTAATATATTATTTTGATGATTCTACCAATTGATAGAAGGCGCCTCATTCTGTTAATTATCTTGTGGAACAGGCATCCCTGCCTGTGCCTTGTATGTTAAGGGCGGGCAAGGATGCCCACCCCACAAGAGTTTACTTGTTTTACTTTCATTGGGACACCTGAAGAGGGAACGATAGTAATACCGCGACGCACAGGTTTAACGTAAGTGTTCAGGGGGCGCCTGTCAACAAGTTCGAGTTCAAACTGGGATAAAATAGCGGCTAATACTAGCTTTAATTCATACATTGAAAAAGCGGCGCCAATACATCCTCGATATCCACCTCCAAACGGTAAATATTCGGTTGCAGAATACTTTTGATTTAAAAATCTATCAGGATTAAATTTTTCTGGTTCTGTGTAGGATTGACTACGATGATGTGCCAAATAAATACAAGGAACTAAAACAGTACCAGTTGGATATTCAACACCACATATTTCTACTGTCTCTTTTGTCATGCGTGGAGTACAAATTAATGCAATAGGGTGAAGTCGCATTGTTTCTTGGCAAACAGCAGAAAGATAAGGCAATTTAGTAATTTCGCTTACTGCTACACCTTTTAGTTCATGAATAATTTTTGCTTTTACATCTGGATGTGCATGAATTAGATAAAATAGCCACTGTAGAACACCAGCAGTCGTTTCATAGCCTAAAAGTAAAAGCGATATAAGTTGGTCTTTTAATTCTTCATCGCTCATTACTTGTCCGTCTTCATCACGCGCGGACATTAATAAACTAAGAATATCAGTAAGTGAATTATCTTGTACGCTTCGTCTTTCAGAAATTTCAGCATAGACAAGATTATCTATATCTTGTTTACGCTTGAGATAATTTCCCCAAGGACTCCAGGCGCCTAAGTCTTTTTGTAGCGGTGGAAAGAAAAATAAGCTGGAGTACCAAGGTGTAGTAATATCATCTAACAAAGCGCTCAGAAGTTGCTTAAGCTTTTGATACCGCGTACCTGGACTAATTCCAAATACTACTTGTAGTATAATCTGTAAAGTAATATCGGGCATTACATGTTGCATTGAGACTACTTGACCTGGGCGCCAGTTTTTAGTGGCATCTTGGGTAATACTATATATAGTCTCGCCATAAGACTTCATCCTATCGCCATGAAAAGACGGCATCAGTAAACTACGCTGACGGTTGTGCTGTTGACCTTCTTGGAGGACAATCGAATTGGCGCCGAACAGTGGTTTAAATACGTGGGTTGCTTTTTTAAAGTCTAATTTCTGTGCAGGAATAGCGAAACATTCAGATATAGCTTGCGGATGACCAAAAAATACAACGGGTGGAGAGTTTATACCTAGTACCCGCATTGTAAAGGTATCGCCGTATTTTGCGGCGCTTTTGTCTAGAAATTTGGTAGGGTTGGCAATTAATTGAAGAGTTTGTATTAAAGAAGACATTTTGATAAGCTGTTGGTTTTTTGCTTATAAAGGACGGGCAGGGATGCCCGTTCCACAAGAATTATCCCATAAAGCTTATTAGACTTTAATCCTTTGTGTTCTTTGTGTCTTTGTGGTTTATCTTTTTAAGGAACCACAAAGGTCACAAAGGAAGAGAAGAAAGAGAAGAAGAGTAACTTTGAGAGACTTGTGTGTACACCGTAGTTATTAAGGGGGGTTGGGAGGATCAATTATCTCAATTATTAATTTTTATTACCCGAACCTGGTTCAGCTAATTTACTGTGCATTTCCGTCTTCAGTGCATCAGGCAGAACCTGAGCGACGGCGCCTTGAATTTTAGTCATCAGCGAACCTGCAATAACTTTATCTTTGCCAGCCATTAAAGCTTCAAAACCTTGCTTTGCCACCTGAGCAGGGTCATCCTTTTTACCGCTACCTGCCTGTGTATCATCCATATCCGCGCGGTGGAAGAAGTTGGTATCGGTAGGTCCAGGCTGAAGCGCAGTCACAGTTACACCAGTATCTTTTAACTCGTTACGTAGGGACAGTGAGAAGGATTGCAAAAACGCTTTGGAAGCTGCGTAAACTGCCTCGAATGGTCCAGGCATTATAGCAGCAATCGATGAAGTAAAGAGAATTTTACCTTTGCCGCGTTCGACCATATCTTTTACCACTCTTTTGGCAAGATGGACAGACGATACAACATTCAGGTTTATAAGATTAAGTTCGTCTTGTAAATCAGTCTCGCGCGCAAAGTCACCACCAACACCAACACCCGCATTAATAGCGATAGCATCCACAGGTCGGCCAGTCGCTTTTATCTTGTTATACAGAGTCTCAACACCTTCATAAGTCGCAAGGTCTGCTTGTACTGTTTCAATTTCGGCCTTTGAGGTTTGGGCGATTTCTTTCGCAACTTCGTCTATGTTTGAACCAGTGGCAGTAATTAGCAAATCAAAGCCATTTTGAGCGAACTGTTTCGCCAGCTCGTAACCTATACCATTAGAGGCGCCGGTTACAACAGCCAAAGGTATAATTGATGAATTCATAATCTGATACTTCTATATATTCACAACGCTTACAATCCTAAGAAGGCAGCATCAAGATTACGTCTTTCCAACGAAGTATCGTGATTTATGTTAAAAGTTATACTTGTGTCATGCCCAGGTAGAAGCATCTAAAGATTTTGATACTTGTGTAAAAGTAAAGTTATAACCCGTTTTTAGTATAGTTTTATCAAGTTGTGGCACCTTCAGTTGCCAATTGTCCCAAACGCTTTAAAATACTAAGAACTATATATAAGTCGTTTCCCGGATTGAAAATATCGAATAATCTAGATAATATATATCTAGGCGCCTCCTGTTTAATCAGTTTTACGAACAAGAAACTGGCGCCGTTAGTAATCAAACCGTATACTGGTTTATCAGAATTAGAAAGTCCTAGCATATAGGACAAAAGTTGTGGTTTTGCCATAGTAATTTAATAATATTTTGGTTATATTGTGTTATTTAGACCGTTTACCTTTAGCGCGAATATCATCCGGCACCAAGAAGTTAAAATATTCTTCGAGATTAATCATATTCCGCCTTTAATCATGGGTATATTCATACTATGATAACCGATTCATGAGGATGGGACGGTCGGGAGCGGAAACTAAACCTCGACGTTTGGGGTTTACTTTGGTTTTCGTGACTAGTTCTAATTGTATAGATGTAAGAATTTTTGCTAGTACTAGTTTCATTTCAAATTGAGCAAATGCTAGTCCAATACAACGTCTGATACCTCCACCAAAGGGTAAAAATTCATAGGCTGAATATTGCCGTTCTAAAAATCTTTCAGGTTTAAACTGGTCAGGATTGGGGTATAAATCTTGACGACGATGTGTATCGTATATTGAACCATAAACTAATATACCTGGTTCTAAATCATAACCACACAAGGATATCGGTTTTTCGACTTTGCGCGGAAAGGTAAGCAGTGCTACAGGGTAGATACGGAGTGTTTCGTTACAAACGGCGGTAAGGTAAGGTAATTTAAAAATAACGTTTGAATCAGGATTATTGCCTAAACTACTAAGTTCATCCAGTAATTTAGTTTTAACGTTTTCGTTCTTATAAATGAAATATACTGCCCATGCCAAAGCTGTTGCTGTTGTTTCGTGACCTGCTGTTAATAATGTCATGAGTTCGTTACGCAGTTCCACATCAGTCATTGCTTGTCCGTCTTCATCGCGCGCTGACATTAGTAAACTTAAGATATCAACGTGCGTTTCGGGGTCTGGGTTATTGCGTCGTTCTTGAATTTCTTCGTAAATTATTTTATCAGCTTGTAGTAACAAGGTATTAAAGTCTCGGTCAGAATTAAATGTACGTAATACTTTGCCTAGTACTGGAAAAACGGCAGCAGCAAGAGATAACGGTGAACTTGTAGAGTCTAAAATATTGCCTAACACCCGTTCTAATTCTCGTGCGCGCGGACTATCATATAATCCAAACACAGCTTGCATGATAACCTTAAGTGTAATGGTTTGCGTGACGCTGCGAATCGAAAAGGGGGTGCAAATCTGCAATGTAGATATTACTTCATCAGTAACTTGATAAATAATATCAGCATACGCGCGCATCCGCTCACCATGTAATGCGGGCATAACTAACTGTCGTTTACGCTGATGCTGCTTTCCACTAGCAGTAATTACTGACTGCGTTCCTGATATGGGTATAAAAATTGCATTTAACTCACCAGGAGACGATAACTCTTTTGTATCACTTGTCAAAAGAGTTTGCAAAGCATCAGGATTATTCACAAGAACAGTTGGATAATCAGGACGTAAACTCAAACCATAAATGTCACCATATTTAGAAGCGCATTCGTCCATATATGACATTGGAGCAAAAATCCAGCGCAGCAATTGTACATTGCTAGGAGTACGAGGTGTAGGTGGTAGATGCATATCTGGTAAATCTAATCAGAAGCTACACATCGATTTTACACAAATAAACACACCTTATTGGACGTGAATACCCGTAGTAAGCACTTCAGTACTTTCCCCAGTACTTCCCCTCATCCCCCTAACACCCATATTAATAACCCGACTTGGCCCCGTCACCAAACCACGGCGCCGAGGTCTAACATCCCCACTAGTAACAAGTTCCAACTCCACCAACCTCATAACCGTAGCTAACACCACCTTCATTTCCAACATTGCAAAAGCATTACCAATACATCGACGCACACCACCACCAAAAGGTAAAAACTCATACGGTGAAAATTGTTTCTCCAAAAATCTTTCCGGACTAAACTGCTTCGCTTCCGGGTATATATCCTCACGTTGATGAGTTAAATAAATCGAACCCATAATATAAGTACCAGGTTCCAAATCATAACCACACAAATTACATGGTTCTTTAACCTCGCGCGGAAAAGTCAGCATTCCTACAGGATAAATTCGCAGAGTTTCGTTACAAACAGCACTCAAATATGGAAGCTTATTAACAGTATTAAAATCCATATCACCCAAACCATCAAGTTCAGCCATTAACTTATAACGTACCGATGGTGTTTTATGTATCCAGTAAAAAGCCCAAGTTAAAGCTGTTGCCGTCGTTTCATGTCCAGCACTTAAAAGTGTTATCAACTCATCACGTAATTCCACGTCAGTCATCGGTTCACCGTTTTCATCGCGCGCTGCCATTAGTAAGCTTAAAATATCAGTACGTGATGGATCCGGGTTTTCTCGACGTTCAGCAATTTCGGTGTATATTAACTTGTTCACTAGTTCACGGCGCCGTAAAAAAGTACCCCACGGCGTTAATTTACCCAAATCGCGTTGCAGAGCAGGGTAATATAACATTAGCGTGCGTAAAGGTGAACTTCCACCAGCATCCATCATAATGGTAATTACCCGTTCAAGTTCCTGGGCACGGGCGCCATTGTATAATCCAAACACAGCTTGCATTATCACTCGTAAAGTAATAGTTTGCATTGCCGAACGAATACAAACAACTTCGTCTACCTGCCAGCTTTGAATAACTTCTTGAGCAATATTACTGATAGTTTGAACATAATTATGCATCCGTTCACCGTGAAAAGGTGGTGTTAATAATTGTCGCTGACGTTTATGTGTCTCACCACTGACTGTAATTAGAGAATTTTTTCCTAGAAGTGGCTCAAATGCCGAATTTAAATTGCTAGGCGCCGTAAATTGTTTAACATCACCAGTTAAAATTTGCTGTAACGCTTGCGGGTTACTAACAAGTACAAGTGGCATATTTAACTGTAGCGTAAAGATATCACCATAACGTTTTGCACAATCTTCCATAAACCACATGGGAGTAGCAACCCATTGAAGCATTTGTACAATTGCAGGAGTTTGCGGACCTGAAGGAAGTTTCATACTTGTATATAGAGAAGTATTACTTCTGTTGTGCCATTGAAACCCCAGATTAGTTATTAAGTATTTATAAAAAAATAAAAACCCCGTAGGATAGGCATCTTGCCTGTCCTACAAGGGTATTGGACGGGCACCTAGTGCAGCGCGGCTAAAATAACTATCAAGTTGAAAAAGGGTACAAAGCTTGTAAAAGACGTTACATGTAACGTCTTTACGTGGCGGTTACAGGTTTTTATAAACCTCGTCATCCTTCCTTTTACCGACACGAAATACATCAACCATTTGATTTTCGTCATCAATGGTGTATAAAATTCTGTACTCTCCTTGATCAACACGGTAGCCGCCTTCGTAACCTTTAAGCGACTTGCAATCTTGTGGTCTAGGATTGCCTTGGAGCGAAAATATTTTTACCGCAACTTGTTTAAATTGCTTGTTGGGTAAATCAATTAATTCTTTTTCTACGCCTTTATCAACTCTAAGGGTATAACGATTACTCATTGATTTGTCTTTGAGCAATAATTGCCTCTAAAGTTGTAAAACCATTGTTTTGTTCAACTACTTCCCGTAATTGTCTGGACGCGATAGCATCTTCTAAATCTTCCAGTCGCTTCAAGTCGTCTACTGTTACAATAGCAACCGCTGCTTTACCGTGTCTCTCAATTACAATGCGTTCACCTCCATGCTCGACTCGGTTAAGCACGTCTTGGAGGTTCGCGCGTGCTTCTGTTGTGCTGATAGTATTTGTCATTTGTAAATCAACGTACAAAATGTACAAAATATAAAATTTGTACATTTATTATATCTTAAATATTAGGGACAGGCGAGACGCCTATCCCACAAGAGCTTGTATGTCGCTAGCTTTCTAAACGTATTATCCAGGCTTGCTTATTCTTGTATTGTGGAAAACAAATAAATTGAGGAACCGGGAAGTTGTAAAATCTTTGTTAAATTGGACAAGCGCACCACTCGGTTCAAGAGTGGTGAGTTTAATGAGCTTCTATTTGTAATAAGCATTACTTAGGTACTTAGCATGACAGCAACAACCCCAAAGGCAACTTCAGTTATTCCCAATTTTTGTGAAGGCATACAATATTTTGGGGAACCTTTGCCGGACTTTGATAAGTATGGAAAAGAAAGTGCATTAACTGGTAATGCCGTTGACCCTAGTGACGATGCCGCAGTATACCAGACACTTCTCTACGCCGATGCACTCCGTTACTTAACTTTACAAGTCACTGGTTCCAAAGCTTCAGGACACCCAGGTGGTTTTGCAAGTCAAGCTGAAGCTTATGCTGCTCTAGTCATGCTTGGTCACAAAAATATTGTTACCGAAGTAGGGCACCATGCTCCCGGTTTTTATAGTGCCATGTTCCTCGACCGTTCGCTCGAAGATATGGGCATTTCCACTGTGCAGCAACTACGCGACCGTTTCCGTGAGAAGCATGGACTTCTCGGACACCTTTCTGGATATATTCCTGGTATTCTGGCGCCAGCAGGTCCATTAGGGCAAGGTCAACACTTTGCAATGTCAGCAGCGTTACTTCATCGTGATAAGCTTTTCCCGTTCACTGTTGGTGATGGTGGTTTGGGTGAACCTTATATTATGAGTTCGATGGGTCATTTTCATACTGCGTACCCAGATGTGACAAATTTCTTACCCGTGTTGGTATGGAATGGTTTTAGTCAAGAACACCATAGTATGGTATCTACTAAATCTAACGCAGAGATGATAGCGTATTGGCAAGGTAATGGTTTTGAGGAAGTGATATTAGTTGACGCGAAGGACTTCGACGATAAAAACCAGCCTGGTGATTATATTGATAGTACAGCTTTTTCTTTCTCGAAACGGATAGAGTTTACTAAGGCTGTTTTAGCAAATGTAGATAAAGCTGCAAAGTCGGCACTTGGTGGAAAATTAACTGTATTTATTATTAAACAATTAAAAGGTGCAGGAGTTCACGCGCGCGGCGCCAAGTCACACAACTTGTATCCCAAAGATACGCTTGATGCTCCTCACATAATGAACGCACTTAAAGAACGCGCGTTACCTGCTGAAGTATGGCAGTTAGTTAGAACCAACCTTGAAAAAGCAGGTGGTGGGCCAGCATCAAAAACCGCTGTTACTGAATTTGAGTTACCATTAGCTGATATTGGCGGCTTACCTTTAGAAGAATATGAAGTAGGTGGCGAAGCGAAAGTTTCTACTACAGCTATGGGAAGATTAGTAGGTGTAGTTGGACAAAAAGACAAAAACTTCCTTGTCACTAATGCAGATGGTAACGAAGCATCGGGTATTGCCAATATCAACCAAGCTTTAAAAATTAATCACCCTGTCAAAGATGACTTGTATAACCAAGCACCTGGCGGTCAAGTTTATGAACCATTGAGTGAAGATGCTTGTGCAGGTTTAGCTGTAGGTTTGGCATTGATGGGTGCCAGAACATTATGGTGTTCTTACGAGTCGTTTGCAATTAACGGGTTGCCAATTTTTCAAACAGTCACGCAAGCAATGGCTGAATTACGGCGCCAAACACCATCTACAATTACTTTATATACAGCAGGCGCCTTAGAACAAGGACGTAACGGTTGGACTCACCAACGTCCCGAAATTGAAGCGTACTTTGCCTCGATGATGCGTAATGGAAACGTTTTCCCTGTATTCCCACCTGATGCTAATAGTATCCAGGTTTGTTACGATTGGGCATTAAGTACCAAGAATAAGGGAATTGTCATTACTGCGAGTAAGTCACCTTTGGCCATTAGAACTACTTTTGCACAAACGCGCGAAGGTTTAGAAAATGGCGCCGTAGTTTTACAAGAAACTTCTGGAAATAAAACAGTAGTATTTGCAGTAATTGGCGACATGACATTAATTCCTGTTTACGAAGCTGCTAAGTTACTTCAAGAACAAGGTATAGGAAGTCGTATCGTTTCTGTTATTAACCCCCGTCGTTTATATCGTCCTTCTGATGTAGCTTGGGATACTTGTTCTGAGCCTGATGGTGGGTTTATTGATGATGCGAAGTTTAATGAGTTGTTTGGAGGAGATGGTTTAATTGGTGTTACTGGTGGCGCCTCGGCTATGTTGGAACCTATTATGTTACGTAGTAATGCTGTGCGAGATACTTTTGCATGGAAACGTGGGGAAACTACCGCAAGTGCAGGTGAGTTGATGGCGTTTAATGGGTTGACTGCTGATGCTTTGATGAAGCGTGGAATGCAACTCGTAGGTTAGGTATCCCGCCTAACCGTAGCACATCTGTCATAGGTGTGCTACATATGCTTTTTTAACCACAGAGACACGTAGACTTGGAACAGGCATCCTTGCCTGTTCTACAAGAATAAGTTTTCAAATCATTTCAGTATTTGCTGAAACTCAGAAATATTTTTAACGGTAACAGCTTGTTTCAACAGTCTACCTAAAACAGAAGAATCTGCGATACTATTCAATTTTTCAGAAATACTAGAAGGTACATTGGTGAATCGTGTCTCCAAAACTGATACGATACTCTCACGCGCCTTTTGTAACCTACCTTCTTCCATTACATCCTGAAAATAGCGTGTCTTTTTCAAATCATCTAAGCTAAACATAGTCTCTAACTCCTGTCTACTTAATTTCGGAAACTTGTATACCAGTATTTTATCGATTAATTCCAAAATTTTCTCTTGCGCTTCAGCATTGGTAACTTGTGTCTTGGCTTGCTGCATCAACTGTCTGGCTGTTTCACCAGTATTGACTTTTGATTCTACAACCAATTTTATCATCCCTAACCCAAGCGATGATGAAGATGCTTGTGGTAACTCATCCAAATATATCCTTGTTAGGCGCCCGCTATCAAAGAATTCTTCATACTGCCTTAATTTTCCAGTATCTAAGCTTTTACGAGCAAAAATTGCTACCGCACGCCAGTTTTGCCGTGGTCGATATTGCTTAAGATATAAAGATATCTCTCCGAATAAGTCCCAATAAAAAGCTCTTTTTTTACGAAACTGAACCTCAACAAAATATATAGATTTCTTTGAACCCTTAGCTGGTAAATATATACCGTCAAAACGAAACGCTAGCTCTTTCACTTCTTTAGATGAAAATTGATAGACATTAGCTATTGACGATTCACCTATAAGCTCAAATAAAAGACCAGGTAAAGTTTGAAATAACTGGTAGAAGATTGTATCTGTTCTCATTATTGTTTGAGAAGTTAAAACCTGTGTTCATCGAGTATCTAATAAATTTGTATTAAAGCGCTGTTCATTAACAATTATTTAAACTTTATTTCTATAAATTCTGTTTAATTAAAGATTTCATAAACAATTTACAAATTCTTTACTGCTGTTTTCGTAGCTCCACCATGTTGAGTAACTCTCGGACGACACCTAATTTTCATTGTTCCTTTCGTAAATGCATCATCACTGGCTTTACCCGACCATACATAGGCTTCTCCAGCACTTAAATTACTCATTTTCTCTGGAGTTAGAGAATTAAGTGAAACGTTGGCTTTTTGAATGTGCTTCAGCCAAGCAGGTGAGTTAAAGCGATGCATTATAATGTGTGAGGATAATTCGATTAGAGAAATAGGCACCGATGACGGGTCTTGTGAAGCAACCATAATGCTAGTTCCTTTGTGACGCATTTCTCTAACAACTTCAATAAGTCCGGTAACAAGGTTTGGACTTTCTATGTATTTGTGCGCTTCATCAAATACAACAAGTTTGCTGAATGTTTGCCCGTTATAAGTTGCTTCTGAAAAAATTTGTAATAAAACTACAAATAATCCTAAAGCTTCATCTTTTTGAATAAATTCATCTCGTAAATCTACGATAATTAAGCGACCAGGACGAACAGCATCTGTTAGCCGACGGTTATCATCGATATACTCAGCTGCAAATTCTAACCTCATTTTGGCTAAATCTTTTAAATTGTCTGTTAAAGATGAAGCGTCAACACTACGGACAATTTCTTCAAGGGTTAGTTGGTCGCGTAACTTTTTAATAATTTGGTTAACTTGACGTAGATATATGCTTTGACTATCTACGGCGCCCATCAAAAATTTCCAGTGCGTAGCTTTTAGCTCTGACGCAGCAAACGTAAGAGGTAGAACTTCTATATTTGGGTATTCGGCTTTTCTTTCTTCAACTTTTGAAGCAGGAACAAGAATTAGAACATCTTTTAGTGCTGCTGGTTCTGCTCCAAATCTTTCACGTAATAGCGTTAGCTGATTAGAATCTGAGTTAGGAGAAATCATTGAGGTAAACTCAGGTTTATAGTCTTGTGTTGGGCTATAGTGGAAAATTACTGTTGTCAAGGGATTTGGTAGGACATTGATATTTAATATCGGCATACAAGCCATTTCAACTATGCTACCAAGCGTATAACTTTTTCCTGCTCCTTGAACCCCAAAAAGACTAATAGTATGGGTTTGATTAAGGTCTAAAGCCACTTTGCGACCGTGCATTTCTCCTAAAATTCCATATTGTGGTGTTTGGGATTGAACTCCAAGCATAATATCATATTTAATTTCATTGCTTTGTGTTACAGCTTCAACTATCGATGCTGAAAATGATACTACATTTTCTTTTGGTTCTACGTCTTTATTATTCGCAGAATTAGTAACATATTGCTGTTGTTTGTCTTTCGTTTTTTCCGTTTTGGTTTTAATCTCTTCATACTTGCCGGAGGAAACCTGGTTTGAACTATCTTCTATGGAAGCTATAGCTAATGGTGCTTCAGATATTTCTGAAGAAACACTTAGTTTCTCTGTCAAAATATCCCATGTAGTAGAACGTTCTCTTGGCGGGACAATAAAAGAGGCTGAATTTAAACGAGGTATTGAGTCTGTAATTTTCTCCTGTGATGTTTCCGTGATTTCTGTAATGGGTTTAGCTAAGGCAATCAGTTCTCTAATTAAATCGATACCTATACGATGGTATTCAATATCTTTTTCATCTTCTGGCGGTTCTGTTCCCGGCTTTTCAAAGTCGAAAATTAGCGCGCTTTGGGTAAACTGAAGCGTGTAGCCATCTTCTAAAGTTGTAATTAAAATCCTAGCTTCTTCTGCGGCGCCTTTTTCAATTACTCCATATCGTAAAGCGCGGTCTAAGTAAAATTCAAGTATAATAGCAAACTCACGAGTCTTTAGTAAAAGATCGGGTCTATTTTTGACTTCAAAATGTAAGCCTAAAACGTCTTTTGATTGACTAATCTGTTCAGCTATTTGTTCTTTTAACCGATTGTAATTACCAATACTTCCTACCTCTGTATAGCATTTAACCTCTACTAAATTGCAAACTATAGTTCGAGTTGTTGCATTGAGATCAAGAAGTGCTAAATCTGTGCGTTGCTGGCTAATTGAATGACCTAACTCTTCGGCTTGCCGCTTTGCTTTTTGAAACAATTCTATATGGGCATCCAGTGGTAGTACAATTTGGTTCGATAATGCTCCTTGATATTGCAAAAATAAACGAGCTAAAGCTAGTCCAAGTGCTTCTGCTTGCTGAGTGTAAGATGAGATTAGTTTCAACGCTAACCGCCCAGAAAGTGACCGTAATTGTTCAAGAATTAACCCAGTATGGCTTCCTTCTACCATGACTTTGTACCTTTCTATCACTTGAGATAATATTGTTTCCAGTTCGGATAATGAGCGTGAGGTGACAACCAGTCGATGACCAAAAGTAGCTGTAGCATCAGGAACATAGTCAACTAAGTAAGGCGGACGATTTTTCTGACCACCGTGGTCGAAAAATTCAATGCCAATGTTACGGTCGATAGTAAAGACCCAATCACAAACATTATGGATACGGTGCAGTAACTCGCGTTGTTCTGTATTTAAACCCAATGTTAATAATGGGCGATTATCAAAAGCTGGTACGCCTGTAGCTACCGTTGTAGTCGCGCCAGACATTATTTTCGGTAATTCGGCTAATAAATCAATCAAGCTTTCGGCACCTTGACAGGTATGCGCTTCTCCATGACGTGGTTGGCGCCGCCAAAAAGTACCGTTTTCATCATCTTGAAACTCAGTTATAAAATCTTGAATTAAACCATGTAGAGGTGCAACATCTCTTGAACGCAAGGGAAGGGCTGAACCAATTTCTTTAGCCGGAAATAAATCTATTAAGATACTGATATGAGCCTGATATGCATTTTCTGAGGAACGAAAATCATTAATAGAATGAACAGCAAGGTTTAATTTAGGGAATAAATAATTTCCGCTTGATGTAGAAAAAGCATCGACAACTTCCGAAGTTATACTAGAACTGGGTGTTAGAAGTTGTTCTATAGCTTCACCCACTCCTGGCGCCTCTGGGTTAGGAACAAATAAGCGAATGTCGTAGCGTAAATCTTTGAAAGCTTCATGCTTCTGCAATTGTATTAGTGCATCTGCAAGGACGGTAGCCCGCCCTGAGTTAAAAACATTAATACTCAATGTGCGTATATACGGATTTTGTACTAAATACTTTTCAATACGAGAAGACAAAACCTTGGCATTTACAGCGGCGCCAATCGTGGGTTCTGGCAGTCCAAAAGCGGCACATACTTCTCCTAGTAAACCGCGCGTGTTTTCTTCTTTCGATGAAGCATAAAGCGACCAAAAATGATTAATATTATCAACTGTTACAAAAACTCGGCCATCGATTAATGGTAAGGATGGAGGTATATTTAAAGGCACTAAGCCCTGCAAAATAGCATCACGGGTAGTACTTAAATATTCTTCCGAACCATTATAAGCAGCATTTACCCATACTTGTCCGATTTGGCTCCATGTTGCCAACCACAAAGCGCGCAGTGGATGAGTTGGTCCGAGTAATATTGCTTCTTGTATGTTTCCTCGAAAATCTATAACCTCTACGCGGACTGTATCTATTAAAAGTACATTTTTCAGATCGCTGAGAGATTGCCTGTCTGAAGCATTACTTTTTTCAATTTTACGGCGCAAGTCAAGTAATAGTTCTTGGTATGCATTGGCGTACTCGTAACAGTAATTTTGTAATGAGGTAAAATCAACTGCTTGGGAAATCAGATTTTTATCTCCCGAACGAACAGCATTGAAATAAGCAGCACGGGTTGATATAAAACTTGATGCTACTGCTCCCGACGGAAAGTTAATAATATCCTTTGAGGGAGAATTAACTTGACCTATTTTGACCTGTAATTTCCAGACTACAGGTTTTTCGGGAGATTTTAACGTTTCTAGCTCTAAATCTTTCAGTAATTGTGATACAGGGATACGAAATTTTCCATCGCTACCAAATTTAACTTCTATTGCTTCTTGAACTGTGCTACGTGTTTTAGTACTTTTTTCAGCCCAAAGTATATCTTTGATAGTTACTTGAGTGGGGTTGCGGCGCCCGGAAATTGCGGAAAACTGTAGTCTGAGTTTAGCATGTTCTAGGCTAACTTCTTGGGGAATTGTTGTTGATGGTGGTTCTTCATCGATTTCAGCTTCTGGAAGTACATAAAATAATTCGCTTTCATACGATGGCTTACTCTGGGTAATAGTTGAACTGTTAGTAATATTATTTAAACTATTTGATTCGGCTAAGAGTATTGGGTCACTATTGGCAGTCCAAGGTAAAATTCTAATAAAATGCCATCCTTCCTCAAATTCAAATTTATCGAGTTTATCTAAAATAATACTTTTTTTTGGGTTCTTTGGTTTCCATGCCTTAACTTTTTTCGCGCCCCCTATAGTACAGCCATCTTGGTTAATAATTTGTATAGTAAAGTGGTCTAGTCCTTGTATCTGTTGTGGATGTGGGTCTACTTTAAATTCTACTTTAATTTTTTTCTGTTCTCTCGGAGCTAATATAGGTTGACCAATTAAACTTTGTAAACTTTGCTTTGTTTCATCCTCTTTTACATAATTTAAGCCTATATCCAAAATCTCTATAGATATTTTTTCTGTATTAACTTCTTCTTTAAACTTCCACTTATCAAACGAAATATCCCATTTCTTTCGGTCTAATACAATTTGTTTCGTCCACTTACTTGGATTTTCTATACCTGATTCTACCAAAAAGTCAATTAATTTAGTTTGAACTGTTTTGTCTGTTAACTCTAAATCTAAAACTCTACCACGAATTGATTTATCTAAATTCAAGGTAAGTTTTTGCATTGATTCTAGATTTTTCCGAATGCGAAAATTTACTGTTGCAGGTTCATTAAATAAAATAAAATCGGGAACCAAGCCTAACTCATATAATGCGGCGCCAAGGGTATCACCACCAACCACGTTATGAATTGCTGTTAGCAGGAAACGAACTTGCGTAACTGGATTAGACCAACGCCATTTTTCTTTGTCCAAATAATTAAATAAGTCCTTAATATAACCCATAATTTGCGCCGGAACTTGCTGTATTAAATGATGAGCAAGTTTTTGATAAATCTCAGCTAAGGATATTTCTTCAAATGATGCGACATTAAAGGAGTCTTCAGCGTTTGTTTGTAGATTAGATGGTAAGAATACCAGTAATGGTGGTCGTAATGAACTATCAGGTAAAGGGTTACGTAGTTCTACTAATTTAGTCGATGAAATATATAAACCGCCTTCATGGATATTTTGACCATTACCATTCAAAATAAAAATCTGCGCTTCAGAGATTTGTTGACGCAAGCTAATAGTTAACATCACCATCAAAGGTGTGTCTAAATCAGCAACTCGCATACAATGACCTTTACTCCGTGAAGCAATAATATCTCTCAGATGCGGTAATAGTAATGATTGTAAAGACTCAGTTAATTGTTCATCTTGAAGTTCTTGAATACCTTGAATCATTATTTACCCCCTGCAATTTTAGATGTAATAGTATAGCGAGGCGTTACCGTTTGGTTAACATAAGCATCGGAAAGGTCTTGGAAAAATCCAATTTCGCGTAGACGGGTCTTGAAAGCCATAACATTTTTTCGTAAAGCTTGCTGGTCTACAATGCTAGGCTGCTCAAAACCATCACCAGAAGGTAAGCGGTCAATATAAAGACCGTAACGTTCTCGCAAAAATGTAAGCAATTCATCTACCCTAATTTCACGAGTTACAAAGCTGCTGTTTCTAAGTTCTAAAACTGCAATTTGCAACAGGACTTCCAATAACCTACTTCCAAATGCGAACCAGCGAGGACTTCCCTTAGCGCGGGATTGACGCAGTAAACCAGAGTCACTGTTTTTTAATAGAAAAGCATCTAGGCATTTAATAATTGCTTCTCGATGGTAACTACCTCGAAGCGCAACTAAAATTTCTATATAAGTCTCGAATTCTTCCAACCCCATACTAAGAATGCGCTCTACTTCAGGCGGTATAGAGCTATCTGTTCCCTGTTTAAACCTTTCAACTAAACCTGTTAGCCTGTAGTTAGCAAAATCATTCCGGTCTTTTTTACTGCTGGGTCGCAAAAGCTGTAAAACTTCATTAACAGAAAAATCATCCCCAGTAGGTGAAAGCTTACTTCTTGCTTTGAGATAATCAGCCGCTTCATCCAACTTTTTGGTAATGAAATGGGCTTCGATGTAAGTGGGTATGCGACGGTAGTGAGTATCAGCACTGTGACGGGCTAACTCGGTCATATAAGGGTTATCAACGGCGCCCATATCGACCACTATACCAATACGATACGGGCAGTTGCCATGTGGTAACGATGTTCTAGGTTTGACAGGACAATTTTTACATATCGGGTCGCTTTCACATCGCTTTACAAGTGCTGGTAAAAGTTTCATCAACCGCAAGTGGTAAAGAGCTAAATGAAACGACAAGAGTGTTTTTAAATAGTCTACCAAAACTGACCGTGGCATATAATTTTCATAGGTCAGTAAGCGTAAAATATCATCTGCTAGCAAATCAGCTTGACCAACACAAAGGGGAAAGTACTTCTCAGGTTCTTTGGAAGTGTCTTGGACATCTTTAACCTGAACTAACTCATCAAAATGTAAAATTGCCTGAGTTTCTACATCAATTTTATCTGACAATATAATTCGGTCGGTTTGACGGTCAAGTCCAGCAAAAACAAAATCCTTTAACGCATCTCTTGCGGATTGACCTAAACCTTGACGCGCATGATAAAGCATCCAATATATATGCTCTGAGGAGCCATAATCTCTAGCATGTTTAGAGTTTCGGTATTTGTAAGTATTGCCATGTAATGGTCGAAGCGAGACGACTGCTTGAGTAGCCTTACCACGATTTACTAAATCTAATAAATCCGTTTCTAGCCATTTATAAACTATATCTTGATATTTGTCAAAACCAATAAACTTTTCTTTATTTTCTTCCGATGTAAATTCTTCTAAAAACTTTTCTATAGTTAATTTAATTGCAGAGCTTCTTACCTTTGATGGATAGCCATCAAATTTCAAGCGGGGAAAAAAGTTTAGCAAAGTCCTGTCTATTTCAATATGCTTGTAGTCAACGTAACTAATTTTACTAAGCACAAAAGCTTTGTCTTTTTTCTCCAATCCCATATATATTTTAAACTTTGGATTTTATATTTTGGATTCGATACTCTCTGAAACTTGTTTGAGTAACAGATTACCTTCCGTATCACGGCTGATACTATAAAAATCTTGTCCTGTCTCCGTAAGCAATACTTCCTGATACGGCGCCGAAGCCAAGAGATTTTTGAATACAGCCAAGCTCCGGTAAAGACCTTGTTGTTCCTCAATACTGGGACGATACCCAGCATCAAGTCTTTTTAGCATCTCGAATACATCCAAGTTTATACTTAACTCCGCATTATGGCTAATTATAGAATTATACTCAAGAAAAAATGCCTGTGGCAAAAATTCAACAAAGCGGCTTATCCCTTCAGCTTGGCGAAGCCCAGTGCTAAAATTACTACCATCGAATACGCGATAACTACGGATAGTGCCGTTGTTTACTTGACGTACTTTTAAAGCTAGTTTATCTCCAAGTAAAGATGGATTTCTTAGTCCTTCACCCCTATTTATCGCCAGCAATAAAGGTTGAACTTCCTTGGCTACGTCTTCGTGTCCAGTCACCAAATTTAGAAAATCCTCTGCGTAATGATAAGGTAGCATTTGTTTCCATCTTTCATCCCGACGTTCAAAGTACTGTCGGCGCCGCAACATGGCAACATAGGTTTTGTGAGCTTTTTGTCCAGCAGATTGTGTTCTTCCTTGGTAGTCGTCCCGTAGACCTTCAAATGTTTTTTGTAACAAATCCTCATCATAGCGTTTACGCTCAGAGAAATTAAAACGTTCCATTTCTCGCGCGTCTGGTTTCAGTAAAGCGAAACTACGGTCTAAGCTAGGGTTACTGGTTTCACCAATATCAATTTCTTTGAGGAGAGAAATTAATCTATCACCAGAACCCTCTTTACCTCCCATCCAAGCATTAAAATAAAAGCCATCAAGAATTTTTTGTCGGTCTTCGGCGCTGCTACTGCGGTATAATTCATGGACTCCATGACAGTCTCTAGTACCCGCGAGCATAAAAGCTACGGCAGACCGCAAATCTCGTAAAGTAATGTGTAACCGCGCGCGTAGGTGAGTGATAGTGTAAAGAGTTTTGAGTCTTTCGATTATTTTAGAACCCGCTGTATCGTCCATAAAAGTACGGGCATTGTGATAAATATAACATCTATATTTTAGGTTGCAATTGCCACAAGCTTGCCAGAACTGCAGTTCAGTCATACGGCGAACTAATCTATCAAATATAGAGTTATTTTCTTTACCTAAGTCAGCAACAATCGACCGTAGATTCAGGTTAATGACCGCAACTCCCTCTTGTGGGTCTGCACCTTTTAAACCACTTTTAACAATTTTAGCTAGTTTGGGAAAGCGTTTTTCGTGTTCAGATAAAAAGTCAACGAGGCGCCCTTCGTTAATTGCAATTAATCGTGTTTCATTATTTTGCCAGGTTTTTGCGTCTTCACCTTGGAAAGGCGCCAAAAATTCTAACAGTACATCATTATTAACTTTGTTACCTTCGTCTTGGCTACCATCGTAATTGGTAAGGAAAGTTCGTCCTTGAAGCTGAAATACAGAACCGTTGAGACCCCGTTGTAATATGGCTTTTTGTTTTTCTGCTTGCTTTTCCAACTGCTGAATAAAAGCGGTTTTACCGTCACCTGCATTCCCAGAAACAATCACTAAGCTAAATTCGCCTGCTAAAATTGCAGGTTGTAACTCTGTATCTAACAATGTTTCTACATAAGTTAACTCGCCAATTGCATCTAAACCCCTTGTTCCTGCATTAGTTTGCTGGCTTTGACTATATAGCGTTAGTAAATGGCTAACAAAAGGATTGAAATTTGGAATTGAAGTACTTGTTAGAGTTTCTGGTAAGGGTTGAGTCGTAATTTGGGTGGGTTGAGAAACTATTCGCAGGTGTTGAATTGCCTCCAAAGCTGCCCTGAATTCTTTTGCCGAAGAAAATCTATCTTTCCTATAGGGAGAAATAGTCTTCATCAGTAGTTGTACTAGCTCATCACTTAAATTTTTGTACAATGTATAACTGCGAGGGTCATGAGGAAACTTATCCTTTCTCAGCTTTGGGTCTTGTTCATCAAAAGGATATTTACCTGTGATGCATTCGTAAAAGGTAATACCCAATGCATAAAGGTCGCGGTCGATTTTTTGGGCTTGGTCGATTTGATCTAAATCTTGGCTAAAATCAAAATCGGGTGGAATATAGCGTCGAGTTCCCCCATGTCCAGTAATTTCTTCTCGTTCTGAGACAGCGACGTTAAAATCAATAATGCGGACTCCTGTATTTGTCCACAGCAGGTTTGAAGGTTTAATATCTTGGTGGTAAACACCAATCTCATGGAGATGCGCCAACCCTGCGGCTGTTTGAAGGGCTATTTTGACTGCATCTTCCAAGGAAAGTGCTTGTAATTCAATAAGTTTTTCTACATCCTTACCATCAACATAGTTAAATAGAATATAAGGTGTACCGTCTAAGAGTGTTTTAGCATGAACAACTTTAACTATATAAGGATGTTCGGGAACTTCTAGGAGTGTTTTATATTCGCGTTTTAGGCGCCGATAAATTGATTCTTTATCACGGGTGATAATTTTCATTACTAAATCTCTGTCACCCATTGAATCAAAAACTTTGTAAACAACACCAAATCCACCTTGACCAAGGCGCTTTTGGATAGTATATTGACCATCAACAACATCGTCTGATGCTAAATTTGCCCAGTCGATTTTAAGTGACGGTTTCGGGGTTTCTGCTGGATTTTGCATTCCTAGTTGAACTGGTGCATTTGGTGTAATAATACTATTAAGTTCGGCTAGCGCTAAAGCTGCACTGAAATAGCGGTTTTCAGGGTCAAAAGCACAAAGCTTCTGTAACCATTCATCCATACCTGGGGGAAGGTCTGGTTTATAAGCAGATGGTTTTTCGGGGAAAATAGCAGTGAGTTCAAAAACTTGGGAAATATCTTCAAAAGCAGTTTGTCCCGTTAATAACTCGTAAAATACCAACCCAATCGAAAATAAGTCAGAAGCGATGCTAGCTTGAGTAGGGTCTTCGTAACATTCCGGGGCTTGATAATTATAATCAAGCTTATCTTTAACCAATTCTGCAACTGAACTTTTACGGTTTTTAGTGACTCTCGCATAATCGAAACCAGTTAACCGTGCGTTACCATCAGGGGTAACTAATATTGCGTCTGTACTTAAGTTGCGGTGAATAACTTCATATTTGTGCGCGTGGTCAAGTGCAGAAAGTATATCTCGCATAATACCAAGTTTTTGGTCAAAAGTCAGTGCTAAACTCGGCTTTCTGATGTGTTGGCTAAGAGGTTCTCCAGCAACATCTTCTGTAACTATAATGATTTTATCTTCTGCTTCGGTAGGAAAGAATTCTTGTACTTTTAATATATTAGGATAACCTGGCATATGTGCTACCGAGCGGTAGGCATTACTAATTAATAATCGTTGTTCGTCACGGGTAGCTTGGTCTTCATAAACATCTATTTCATAAATACGCAGTCGCGCAACTCCCCCACGTTTACCAAGTAAAATATGCTGGGCACGATATTCTTTATACTTATTTTCTACTTCGCCTAATTCTTCTTCTATTTGCCAGTCACGGTAGCACAGAGGCGCCGATATTGGACGAGCTTTACCAACAATTGCCTCTTCAATATTAGTATTGAATGGGCGAATATCCTGTAAACGGCGTTCAGGAATATGACCTTTGTCTTTAAAATAAGTTAGACATCTTTGGTCGAGGTAGGTAATATTATTTTCATCATAACTCCCGTGAGCATCGACATGAGAGTCATGAGCAGTCATTAAAATAACAGCATGAACATAAATTCCTTCAAGGTCTTTTTTACTAGGATTTGTATCACATATTAAGCTTTTGAGTACCTTCGCATGGTGTCGTAGTTTGGGAAGTGGCGAATTAATAGAAGCGCGTCCTTGTGGATACCAAGTTGAACCGTAAATATCGACTAGTCCACGAATACCTTTGACATCAACAACAAAAACACTATGAGGGGCAATAATGGCTAGGTCTACTTCAAACTTGCCTTTGCCTACAGAAAGTTCAAAGTTATGAATTATTGTATAAGTATCTGGTAAATTATCGCGAAGATATTTAATAGCTTGGCGTTCGGAGTCGTTGACTGGTTCGCCAATACGGATGACTTTAGCTACCATTAGGCGCCTCCCAAAAATATTTCCTCTTCAACCATAGCAACTGCCTCATCCTCTAAAACATTAGAGAAATGTCGTTTTTCATAAGCATCTATAACAAGT
The DNA here is from genome assembly GCF_059640475.1 of Calothrix sp. CBUCES-K 9914. Taxonomy (NCBI): domain Bacteria; kingdom Bacillati; phylum Cyanobacteriota; class Cyanophyceae; order Nostocales; family Calotrichaceae; genus Calothrix; species Calothrix sp. CBUCES-K 9914. Next base: position 9,535 of record NZ_JBXXZH010000016.1, on the reverse strand, counting down.
TCATGGATTTCTTGTTGAGTTTCCTTATCTGGGTAGGGAATAGGTATATAAGGAATAAAATCTGGATGAAGGTATTGTAATTTACTGCCAAACGCAATTGATCTTAACATCCTAAATGCTGTTTCCGATCTCATAAAAGCAAATAAGCAACCTCTAGGCATAATTTTCTCGTCTGCTAACACGCGCACAAAAAGTTCTGAGTAAGCCATTAATGTAGCCGAACCCCATATAAGTTCAGAACGACAGTACATTTCATTTTCACCAAGAGTTCCTGTTGCAGCTATTAAAATAGTACCTGGTTGTACAAATACATCACTTCCTAAAGCAGATTTTACAACCCACCTACCTTCTGGTCTTAACCAAAAAAGTTGTCTTTGTCCTATCAATTGGCAACCAAATTCTGGGTTAGAATCAATACGCCTATATCTTCCTCCTCTTTGTAAAGTTCTAGGTATGCAAATTTCATTAAGTTCTTTATATTGAACAGAACTAATCATTTTACATAACTGTTTAAATCTAGGGTTAAAATTAGCGGCACGAAGGGAAGTTTGTGAACTTAGAGTGTGAGAAAAACCTAAATCTGCTCCCATATTATGCCATTCAGCAGTAGTAATATCTTGAAGTCCTACTGAACTGAAAAGACGATAAGTTGCTTGCTTAATTTGTGATTGATACTCACTGCGTAATCTAGCTGCTTCTGAAATATTTTTATGTGCTTCCTCTTCAATATCTTTGCCTAACCTAGGTACTGGCAAATCAGCTATGTGATGAGGTTCTATATGCTGAATAATGGCGCCGTAAGTTCCTGAAACAATAATAGGAACACCAAATTTACTACTCAAATAAGCATATAAATAACCAGGCAAAATTTTATCTGGGTCAGCAACAACCCGCATAAAATGCTGTGAACCCGCCATTCCCTTCATGTCAGAACGGGAGTACACCATCCGCCCTATGGTTCCAGAGCAAGTTATTAAAGTCCAACCCTCATCAATTAATAATTCAGGATGTGCAACTACTTGTTTTTTTGATAATAGAGGTAAATTAGATAAATCTGCTGCTAGAATATCGGTACTACCGAGAAACGGAACTCCGTATTCTGGGTCTTCAACGTAATTACGAGGAAATCTCGGGCCATTAAAAATTCCTTTCATTCCTTCTTTTGTAACTTCATGCAGAGGTTGCTTCTCTGCTGATAACTTCTCTAATATAACCTTTGCTTCAAAAGCCCCTGATAAATATGGATTACAATCTAGCCTTCGCCCATTATCCTCCATCCAAGAGGACATTACAGGAAGTTCAAGTTTTGTAATTTTCATACCTGACCTCCATCAAGGGGAAACCACTGTTGCATAGTATAACAAAGTGTTTGGAAAGCTGGGTCTACACATCCTTTAATAGAGACTTTGCTAGTTATATTTTTATAAATAGCTGATGAACGAGGGGTTTTGGTTGCTTTTAAAGCGTTTTCCACAGCTTTCTTTGGGTCAGCAGGTTTTAATGTAGCAGCATCCCATAAACCTTTTTGCTCTAACCATTTTCTTAAAGAGATATCCTGCTTAAACCGAAAAGCTTGTTCTACATTAGGATTATCCTGCAATATCCAAACCTCTAATTCTGGGTCAATGACTATTACTGCACACTGTTCTTCATCCCAACCTGTTTCAATTAAATTTGCTTTGATGTTATTATGAATTTTCTCGACTCCGGGTGAACCATCCCAAGCATTATCTAAAACTACCACAGCATAACGATGTGTTCGCTGGTAAGGACGTAGAAACTCATGCGCGCGGGTGTATACTCCTGGGTCATTACCGCTTTCATCAACAATAATGTCTTGCTGTGGGTCAAAGCCAATTTGCCGAATACCTAAACTATAATGAAACCCTTCTCTTGTTAAAAAACCAGTAAACGTTGCTTCCATATTTTTATCTGCTAGCAAAAATATACAATCTCTCATCCCAATACCCCCGCTGCAAACAGGGAACCAAGGTCAATACCTCCTTGCCAATCTTGAAGACGTGGATGTTTATTTCCTGCAACAGCTTCGGCGCCATTTTCTTTACTCCCGCGCATTACTATTACTGATTCTAAATCTGTATGTGCCAAAACTATTGGAGAATGCGTAGATACCCATACCTGAGAATCGTACACAGAGCTTAAAGATTGCATGACAATTTCGATTGCTCTAGGATGAATACCGTTTTCCGGTTCCTCTAAAAAAATTAAGCTTGGCGCCTTGGGTAAATAAGGCAAAATAGTTAGTGCTAGTATATGCAACGTTCCGTAAGATAATCCCGAAGAAGTTACAACGTGGTTTCCCCAATAAGTTAATTTTAGGTAAGCGTGATAGTCTTCTTCGCGTTGAACTGCTTCTATTCCAATAAGATTCGGCAAAGCCATTTTGATATGCTCTACCCATGCATTAAATAAATCGGGTTGTTCTTGCTGTAAACTGAGAACTAACCAAGGCAAATTGCCTGCATCGCTACGAATTGTTTTCGGTTGGCCTGGTGAAGATGCTCGACGTAACATAGACCAACTAGGTTCGTAGCGCATTACTCCCCTTTCTAACAAATCTCGAAACCAAATAGTGGCTGGAAATTTGGTTGCATCACGTGGTATATTTGCTAGCGCTAATTCTTGTGGCTCTAAACGTAGTTCAACATTATTTTTACTGCGGTCTTCAAGTTTAAGTGAAACTGGTTCTCCAGATTCGCGCTGAATAACAGAAACCCAATCGCGCGGACGTGTCCCTCCTATTCCCCACCCTGTATCAGGCTCAGTAACTTTTTGAGGAACTATATACAAAAATTCATCTGTTACTTGAAGTTCAATTTTATTAAATATTTGAAATCGTATTTCATAACGTAAACTGTGAGGATATTTACTACGGTCATTTTGAACACTTTTAGATGCAAATTGAAGTAATTTTATAATGATTTCTTCTGGTAAGTCCGCTTCCACCGCAAACCCAAAATAATTTCCTCGGCGATAATGCACTAGCTCTTGTAAACTTTGTGCCCTTGGACTTCCAGCTATCGAAGGTGATTCTAAAAAAGCTGGAACTAAACCGCGCGATAATATTTCACCTAGTAATAAAGGAATATCCAACAGCGTACTTTTACCTGTACCATTGGCGCCTGCCAATACATGATATTGACCAACTTTAACATCAAGTCGGTCAAAACAGCGATATTTAAATGCTTCTATCCGAGTAATCATACACCTGGAGTTGGATATTGTTGCCGAAACTCTCGATATTTTTCTGCTATTACAGGTAAGTCATCATCGAGTATTTTTTCTTTACGTTTTAAAGGACGTTCAATAACACGTTCTCCAATTTTTATTCTTTCTAGTGTCTCCCTCAGCACCACTATTTCTTCACCATCAGGAGTTCTTTTATAAAGCGTATTTCCCCGACGGTCAAAACCGACTTTCTCAGCAACCGCCATAAATACAGGATATTCTGTCTTACCTCCAAAATCCTCAGCCCTAATCTCATCTTTTGTTTTCCGCTTCAAAAACAATAAACTCGTCAAAATATTAACATTTGCATCAACAATAAATGCTTCAACTGGGATATCCACACTCGCCAAAACCCAACAGTAACGAAGAATCCACCAGCGAATGTACTCAGTACCAGGATTTCCCAAAATCCCATCTGGTAAAACAATTGCCATTCGTCCACCGGGTTTCAGCCAATTTACACAGCGTTCGATAAATAACACTTCTGGCGCCACGCTATTTTGCCGTTTAGGAGTTCTGCGAAAACTCCCATCCTCCAAACGTTCCCACACCGAAGCTAGTTCATACTGCTTAAGTATATTTTCGTCAGTTATGGGAATATCTGACCCAAACGGCGGATTTGTCAACAGTACATCTATTGATTCTAGCGGAATTTCTTTTCTGGCGCCTTCTAAACCCTCTAAATGTCCATTCGGAAATTCCAAGGAATTAATATGATAAAGATGACCCCTGCCATCACCTGCCATTACCATGTTCATTTGGCAAGCTTTAATCAAAAACTGGTCAAAATCGGCACCGAATACCTGAGTACCTGCAAATCTCCGCAAGCGTTCGTCAACTGAAAGGAACTCCTCTGTTGTCTCAAACTCAATTGGTATATTTGCTTCGTCCCGAAACTTCTTTAGCATATGTGCCAGTACCGCTACCAAAAATCCTCCAGTTCCACACGCACAATCTAAAATCCGCTCATTTTCCTTGGGGTCAAGCATTTCCACCGCTAATTTAATTACTCCTCGTGGTGTAAAATACTGCCCCCGATCACCGCGTAAATTGTTACCTACAATTTCTTGATAGGCGCCTCCCTTTGCATCTACGTCTGTGCGTGTAAATTCATACTTTGCTAACTCCGACACCATAAAAGCTAAAGCACGGTCAGAAAGGATTATTTCCTCGTTTCCCCGGAATAAGTTAGTGTAGCTCTTTTTCACGTCATCAAATAGCGGCATTATTCGCTTGCGGATTTCCTGACGCCCTTCAGCATTAAACTGTTCTTTGGGACCTGCCCAAAATCGCCGTTGACCGCGAGGCGATTTCTGCTCATCGTGCATTTTACAGAAAATGAGGTATAAAAACTGCCAAAACGCTGCATCCTTTGGCATTCCTTCATTCCCGTGAATAAAATTATGGCAGCGTCGAAAAGCCACACGCAACATTTCTGCATCTGCTTTACGGGTGCGCGCGGTTGAAAGCACTTGCTGTGTTTCCAAAGATTCATCAGCAGGAGGAAAATCGCCTATCTGCTCAAACTGCACCTCAAACCGCTTAACGTGCTTCTCCAAATAGAAAAACTCTAAACCATTTGTCCATAAACCATACTTACAGGAATCAATATGCTCCATGATGGTTTCTAATTCTTCTAAATCCTTTGCTGCTTGGTCATAATCTCGAATCCTGACAGCATTTCTACCTACTTTCGGTTCTTGACGACAAACTACTACCCGACTCAAATTTTGTACGGTATGTTCTTTGTCGTGGTGAAAAATCGCAATATCGAGCTTTTTCCGCTTCCCATTTATAGAAACCGGAAAATCAGCCGCCATATCCTCTACCGAAATGCCATACTCATGAAAAAGCGCGCGGGCAATTCGCTGACGCACTTGTTCTTTAGGGGTATCCTTAAGACTTTTCTCACCACTAATAAAGTCAAGGATGTAACCGTCAGAAATTGTGGAATCTTCGGTATCTACATCTAAATCAGGGATAGGCAACTGTTTTGATTTCATTCGCTGTGACATTTTCCTCATTCCCATCCCCCAGATATCTAGGGGTTAAAGATGGGGGCATTATTATTCAGAGACAGCCAGTATTGTATCCGAAGATGCCTCCTTTAAAACATCCAGCTTAATAAAACGCTCAACTTTAGTTATTTGTTCATCAGAAAGTTCCTTTGCCATTACCAAACGTACTAGTTCCAACACTTTCGGTCTTTCCTTTAGCAAACTCACTATATCCGGGTCAGTCGAAGGACAAAGCCGGAATAACACATCAGGGTCAGCAGCTAGTACCTTTGCCAAAGCCTTAATAATTTCTGGCTTTGGTGGGTGTTCCTTGCCTCGTTCAATACGACTCAGGTAAGCAGGTGAGATACCGACCAGAGTCGCAGTTTCCCGAAGACCCAGCTGTTGAGCCTCACGAAGTTGCCTAATTGTTTCTCCAAACTTGGTCATCTCTCTAAATTTTGTTGCATGTTATGTAACACTAAACAGTTTATGCACGAAAGGTCAATGAGTAACCTTACAAGATGCTACTCAATGACAATTAATGTGAAAAGTTAAAAACCATCTTTAATTCATTTTACAATACTATTGTATTAATGAGCGAATTTAATTATAAATCTTGATGTAAACATTGTTTGTAAATTTGTAACATTATGATAGGTGATTTTTAACGCTAAAGGATATGCTGCATTAACTCAATTTTTACAAAATATGAAGAGTACATTTAAAGCCGTTGGTTTAACCGAAGATAGTATTTTATAACAGGTAATTAAGCTGTGATGAAGTGGAATAGGTATTGGTATTATTAAAAATGGGTGCCAGGTTTATTAAGAAGCTTAATTCGGCAAGCGGAAACTAGATAAATAATATCTTTAATACGTTGCCCGTCACCCATCACCCATTACCCGTCACCCATTACCCGTCACCCATTACCCGTCACCCATTACCCGTCACCCTGAAGGGTGGGGCTATACGAACGAAGCCCGCGAAGGCGGGCTAATTTAGTTATATTTCCCAATCGGAGACTAAACTTTTATGTCCGTGGTGTTGAGCTTGATTTCTGATATAGTCTGCAACTTTATCAATACCACGCTCGCTAACGGTAAAGGCACCGTAACCTCCTTGCCATTTAAAAAATGTACCTGGCTTAATTTCATGAGTAACAAGATGCGATGAACTTCCTTTGGCTTTACCTATTAGCTCCGATACCGTTAGATTAGGTGGATAACCTGTAAGAAGATGTACATGGTCTGCTACACCACCAATAGCTATAACCGTACATCCCAAATCATTGCATTGTTTGACAATGGCGTTATAAATAATATTTTGGATATCTGGTGTTACCAACGGAAGTCTATCCCATGTTCCCCAAACGCAATGTAAATATAATTGCGTAAAATTTCTTGTCATGTTGGTTTTAATAAATTTCAAAGATGCTAATCCTATATTTCCCCAACAACATAAATAAATAACATCTCCCCCACCTAGCCCGCGAAGGCGGGCTTTGCTCGTATAGCCCCACCCTTGAGGGTGAGGGAAATTTAGATGAATGATTCAGGAATCATAAATAGAGACGAAGTAGTTAATATCTCATCTGCTCTCACGTCATGAGAAAGCGTGTGGTGCATGGAATATTGGCTCATGACTAATTAGCTACGGATAATTTTATCTCTTAACAAGCTTTTATGCAAAATACATCTTTTCGCGAACGCTTTCCACAATTGTTTAGCGGGTTGTTTGCTTTATCGCTAGCATTGGTTGCTGGTTCGTTTATTGGCGCCAGTGCTATTCGCAACCTGAAACAAACTGATGTAGTAACGGTAACAGGTTCGGCAAAACGTCCTATTCGTTCAGATTATATAATTTGGAGTGAGGCGTATCACCCTTCCCTGTCTGCCACTGGTTGGTGCAGCTGACATTGCATGCTGTTGTGTGCAGCAGATTGTGCGTGCTCTGCAGGCACCTGCAGGCGCCAAAGCACTGTCTGCTTTATCAATACTTGTGCGGTCCTTTGCTTTGCAGCGCTGTGCATGGCATCCTTTGGCGTGATGATGTGCGAGGCAGCTGTTGCGTCTTACTACGTGTTGAAGGATGGAGGGAGGGATGGGCTTTTATTCCGCGCTTGTGTTAATTTTGCTGCCACAATTGCAGTTACTGGCGTGCTGTGTTGTCACTGCAATTTTCTGTATGCCCAACTGACTGGCCATACTTGCATATTTATATACTATCACCTGACCTGATACTATATACATGTATGTGTGAGCAGGTGATGCTGGTTTCTCATGTCTCATGCTTCCCTCTGATTTTGTGCTACACCTGCCTTATACAATTTCACTGCGGTACCTGTTTTTGCATGTCACTTGCAACCCCATCTGTGTGCATGGATCTCTGGCTGATATGTACGTGTGGTGGTGTCCTGACGGCATCGCCAACCGCACATAATGTGTGCATACTAGGTGTGTGTGTTGAGCTGTTGTGCATGTGCAGGGTGTCATCTTGCTGACCAGTCAAGCCAGTGGCGACTGATGTGCAATGCATGGCCCATGTGTTGTCTGTCACGCTAGTGACCAATCCACTCAGCAGAGGCTGATACTCCATGCAGGCCTTGTGTGTTGTCTGTTGGTGTTGGCCAGTAGTGAGTCAGCACCACACAGCCTCTTGCAACTCAGCTTGCATCATGGTGCGGAACATCACACAGCCTTTTGCAACTCAGCTTGCATCATGGTGCGGAACATCACATTTGGTGTTACAACTCAGCTTGCCTCATGGTGCGGAACATCACATTGGGTGTTACAATCCAGCTTGCATCATGGTGCGGAACATCACATTGGGTGTTGCCAGTCGGCATACGCCAATGTCAGCACACACTGTATGCTGAGTGCTGGACTTGGTGTGATACTCTGTCAGAACATGGTTTGGCATGTTAGGGCTGGAATGCTGGCGCTTAGGCGGCTGCGGAGCCATGGGCTTTGTCCACTGCACCAGAGTTACTCTTATCATGTTGGCAGTTTGATTCAGCAGCACTGCTCATACAAGGCCAAGAGGGCGCCTGCTTTGCATGTTTATCTTGCGAGCGATTGGCAGGCGTGCAACATCATGGCATGCCCAAAGGTATGGCTTATCGGAATGATTATTATTATTATTATCATGGCATGCCCAGGTCTGCAGTTCTAATGGTGTGCTGTTGCAGGTGGTAATGTTGCTCAGTGTGGCACGTCGTGCTGTCTTGCCGAACCGTGCCAGCGACAATGCTGTGCTTTGCCAACACTATGGCGCAATCATGCCCAACTGATTGCTTGTGAAGTCTTTGGGCCGAGTGCCCTAACATTGGGCCTGTTGTCAGGCAAGCTGAGAAGTAGCCCTGCATTGAACTGTATGGTTGCCAACGCAGCAGCTGGGTGGACAGCTTTTGCTGAGCGTGCACAGCTGCCCCTGCATTGCGTGTGACATGTGATGGATGCTTGCAGTGCACTTGATGCGTGGCGGGCCCATGCATGCTCACCTGCCTAGTAAGCTCACAGTGCTCTTTATCCACGCAGATTGCTTTCGGGTGGCCTGTTGGGGATGTATGAGTGGCCTGTGGCAGGTGTGCCAGGAGGTGCACTCGTTGTGCCTGGCAACCTGTGCTTTCTTGCAACTCTTTATAAAGGTGTAATTACACCGCGCTCAGTGCCAGTGACTGGCGTGATTTGCCTGATGATGTGGTCTTCCACCGTAACACAGTTCCCCGCAAGTGCTTGGCCTTTGTCGTGTGCGCTTGCAAGAGACAATTGTCTCTCTGGTCTGCTTAGGGTTGGGCCTTAGGAACCCCAACTGTCAGCCTGACTGTCATGAAGAAAACGTGGTGTACACCACTCTGCAACTGTGGATTGTTCTACAGAAAAAGACCGCTACGTATACTCTGTTACACCAGACGAACTTCCAGATTCACAGGACTACTTGGGACTACAATTAAGGCTGATGCACGGCAGAGTTTCACTGCACAGGTACAGCGCACAACAACGCTTAGGCAGCTGAACAACGCCGCACAAGCGCCAAGATGAGCTTAATTGGTAGCTGCTAGTAGCTACTAGGACCCTGGCACCAAGCAAGCACGATGCTAACCCTTTCGCGATGAGTATGCAGGTCTACCAGCCATAGCCGCTGCTGCAGCAGGGTCTGCTGAGTCAGCCAAAACTCTGCTGAGTTCGACCCACATGCTGCACAGTGCTGCTGCTCGTTTACATGCTGCCCCAAGCCGCAACTGTTTCAGAGCAAACTGCTGTGCAATCTGCCAGTGAGAAGCAGGG
>NZ_JBXXZH010000015.1:0-72595 GCF_059640475.1 Calothrix sp. CBUCES-K 9914 | reverse complement strand
CCATAATCCATCGCTGCATAATAATAGATATCCATTTCCGGGAATTTTAAACTCTATTGGTGAAGGACATTTGTTTTCAGCATCGGCACCTATCCAACTTGTGATAGCGTGAGCGTATGGTGATTGACGTGCTTCAGTTTCGGTCATTTTTCCGTCTTTAACAACTTCGTTGAACCACGAGTCATCCTCTGTTAGTATTTTTGAACCATTGTGAGATATCCAGTAAGCGCGACTGTCACCCATTGATACAATTCTAGCGATACCGTTGATTACAACTGCTGCCACAACTGTTGTTGATGGGGGGTCATCACATGATTGAGTTTTGGTATAAGGAATGTCACATACTGCTTGTCTGGCAATTTCGATAGATTCACACATTATGTCTTTTTCATTTTTTGTTTCCTGATTTTTTGTTTCTTGATTTTTTAATTCATCGTGTACTTTTTCAACTAACGCACGGCAAGTCGTTTCTGCCACAGCTTTAGACGCTAACTCTGCAAGTTCTGCACTAGAAACACCGTCACAAACGACCATTACATAAGCTTTGCCATTTTCAACTTCGGCACATGCGACAAAATCTTGGTTATGATGATGTCTTAGTCCTCGGTCGCAACAAGCAGCTAGTTTTGGGGAAATTATCACCTCAAAATAATCTCGTTCGCGCGGTACGAGTCGAAACCCACACTGGGCACAAAATCCTTCTTCATCAATTAGAGTTGAAGAAGCGCCACATTTAGAGCAGTTGTCCTTACTATATATATTCTTATCTAGATTCGTCGATTTATGCATTTGTGGTGAAAATGTGGGAACTGCCACTGAGGCGCCGCACTCTTCACAAAAGTTATCATTGATTTGTAGGTTTGCCCCACATTGAGAACATTGTAAATTCATTTTAATAAGTTAGGAGGTATAAGTGCTGAGTGCTGAGTGCTGAGTACTAAAGAACGGAGTTGGGAGTTGAAAGTTAAAATTTTGCATTTATAACTTTACTCAGCACTCAGCACTTTCTACTCAGCACTCTTCTAGACCCAGGTTTTGGGACGGACACTGTTTGCTTCGTCAACTAGCTGAATTTTTTCGTCTCCTGCTGAAAGATGTGCCATACTGCGGAGTGCTTTTTCTAGTCCTGTTCGCAGACGAACTTCTTGTAGAGGTTCTCCTAAAATAGAAATACTAGAAGTAGGAGAAAGCTGTTTAGAAGTAATTAAATTTAAAGCTGTTTCTAAGACAAGCTTTGCTAACCGATAACGTTCAATACCATCTAATGTTAGTGCTTCGACAACTTTTGAAGCTTCTTGAAGTTCTTTTACGACTGGCGCCCCATTTGAGTTATCTATTAATGTGTTAGCAATTTCAACGCGCGAACGTGTATGTAAACTCGAAGTGTGGGGTATGCGTTCTAATGCTGCTACTGCTTCGCTACGTCTACAACTCGCGCGTAAACACCGTGACAACCCAAATGCTGCTGCTGTATAACTAGGGTCTGTGCGCGATACTAAGTCATACATTTGCATCGCTAAGTTTAGGTTTCCCGCTGCTTCTGCTGCTAAACCTAGTGCTAGCTTTGGTGGTATTTCTCCAGGTAAATCAAAATAAACTTGGTCAAATGTCTTCTGTGCTTCTTGATATTTACCTTGTGCCATCAAACTGCGCCCGCGATACCATAACACTCGCCAGTCCCAAGGGTCTTTTTCTTCAACTTGTTTTAATAATAGTGCAGTTTCTTCATAGCTACCAACTTCAATTAAACTATTAGCCAGTCTAAATAATGCTTCGCGCGAGTTAGGAAACTGCTCAACAACTTGTCTTAAGCTAGTAATTTGCAAATTAATTGCAGTCAGGGCGCCTGTTGCTAGTATGCCATTACAGCCTGGGTCTGTAGTATCGAGTAATGGCATTGGTAATTGATTATAATTTGGTTTAATGGCGCCGAAACTATTACCATCCATTAATGCCAGCATATCACCACTAAACATCGTACTTGTACTTGGGCGTGGTGTACCAGTTTCTTTTGCTACTATTTCCCGCAACACTCCCAAAAGTTGTTCTGCCATTTCATCGGCAGATTGAAACCTTTCGTCAGGGTTTTCCGCAGTTGATTTAAGTAAAAATCTGTACAAAGATTCTTGCTGGGCAAATAAAGGTTCTTCTTGTGGACTTGGTAACTTATGTAAATGTTCTTTGTTAAAAGCACGAATATTACTAAGTAAAACTGCTAAAGTTCTACCAATAGTATATAAATCTGATACTACTGTAGGTCCTTCCCCTGCTTCTGGTGCGCTATAACCGACTGTACCGTAAATATCACCATTAAGGTCATCGATACGTCGTACCCCACCCATATCAATCAATTTAACATCACTGCCTTCAAGCATGACGTTATCGGGTTTAAAGTCACAGTAAACTAAACCCTGTGAATGTAAGTAAGCAAAGGCGCCTAATATTCGATGAATATAAGCAATAGCTTCAGTAACTGGTAAAGGACCGCGTTCTTTACGAATATCTTTGAGCGTTTTACCACCGACATACTCCATAATAATGAAGCCTTCGGTGCCGCGATTCACAAAGTTATAAATTCCAACGATATTCCCGTGCTTTACAGAAGCCAAAAATTGCCTTTCTGCAAGTGCAACTGCTGCACTCGAAGCATCTTCAGTATTTAGTAATCCTTTTAAAACTACATAACGTGAAAGAGTTATATCAAAACCAAGATAAATCCATCCTAACCCACCGTATGCAATGGCGCCTTTAACTTCATATTGCCCAGAAACAACATCACCACGACTGAGGGAAGGAATAAACGAATACTTATGACCGCACTGAGGACAAAATCCTTTTTCTCTTTTCAAAGGATTATTACAATTTGAGCAAAAGCGCTTGTTTTCAGGAACCTTTGCTTCAGCCATAATAAGCTTTTCAGGTTCGGTCGAAGGTAGTTCGGGTATAGATATTAACCCAGCGCCTAATTGTTTTCGACTACTTCCGCGCGTTCCCCCAGTACGTCGAGAACCGCGCGAACGACTATTAAGAGGTGAGGAACCTGTACCAGTGGTGATGTTACCAGTAACCTTAGTGGGCTGGTTGTGTAATGAAGACTGTATATTAGATGTCCCTACGGTTTTAATCGCAGCATGTCCGCACACATTACAATAGCCGTCATCAATGGTACCACTACATCCATTGCGCTTGCAGCTCTCACCATCCATTCGGACTCTCCTTTGATGATTGTAAGTAGTTTGAAATAACATTTATGTAACAACTTTCTTAACCTTTGTGACCTTTGTGTCTTTGTGGTTTAACTATATTTGATTTCTTTATAACATTTAGAAATTATGCGAAGTAAGAATAACGAACCACAAAGGCACAAAGAACACAAAGGTAAGAGAGTTTATCTCTACTACAACATGATTTATCGCAAATTCGGATAACTGCTCAATCTTTTTTCATATTTAGTTACCAACTCCGTTGCTTGGTCGAGAGGAGTCGGGCGAGTAAATAGTATGTGTTTAGCTTGTTGTGCGAGTTCCTGTAATACAGTATCCTCAACAAAGCCGCGCGCGAGTGCTTTGGCAACTAATGCATCGAGTCTACCTCGTAATTCCGCACGTAATTCGATTGGCGCCTTATTAGCTGCATAAGCATTTTTCTCTTTAGCTATATACTCCTTCACCTTGGCAGTCCAATTTTCCAAACCGACACGCACAGGATTGAATAAACCATCATTAAATTTTATTTCAAGTCTATTTAACCATACTTCCAAAGCTTGTATTTCATCAGAAGTAAGCGGGTTTTGTAATTTTGAGTGGTCAGCTACCTTCATTTTACTTTCATCATAAGCAACTTCAGCTTGGTGATGGATTTCGTGTAATTTAGATAAATCAGAGCGCGCTGTTATAAAACCCAACCGTACAAACTCCCGCTGTTGCCTTGCTTGTTCCAGCATTGCTGAAAGCTTCATTATCTGCGGTTGAATTGATTTTAGAAATTCTTCATTCACCCCTAATGGGTCAGATTCAAGGAACGCGCGCTGTTTTTGGAGCTTTTGAGTTAAACCAGTTATTTCTGAAGAACAATCAATATTTAGAGACTCAGCCAAATGTTGCAACTGCCGAGTTTCTACATCTGTATCTATTAAACTTGGTTCTAAACGTGACCACACCTCATCAACCGCTAGTACCACATCCTTCGCTGCTTGAAACGCAGTCGTCATTAACTGTAACAATTCTTGTGGAGTTATGGCATTTATAGCTTGGGCAGCAGAAAGTAATCCTCGCTGTGCCAAAGGTATTTTCTCAATCGATAAATGAATCGAAGGTTTCGTTAACAAATCTTCAATTTCCTGAATTTTCTGCTGTGGCGCCAAAAATCTGGGAATAAAACCGCGCAACTGCACAGCTTTATCAATAGTCTGCACCAGCAAATCAAAATTCTGGAATAACTCATTCATCACATGTAGGACTGGGTTAACGCGCGTTTGCGTGATACCAGTTAACTCCACCTTGGGAAAACCCGAAACACCACAAAGTCGCTGATAAGCATCAATACCGTGTAAATCAATCAAATTTTGACCTACAACGTCGATTTTGAGTTTCCAGTCAGCCAGTAGTTGGTCGATTTCTTCTAAATTCACAAGCTTTAATTCACTCTCATAAATTAGCACAGATTTTGCCACATAGTTGCTACAACTCCAATCGTACAAATTCCAGAAAAGACTGAATTGAAAATTTTGTTTCTTGTAGGGTAGGCGTCCCGCCTGCCCATGAGGTACATAACAGTCCCAATACTACTCGGTTAAGGAATTTTATCGAAATTGATCCCCCCTGACCCCCCTTAATAAGGGGGGAAAATAGCGGTTTTTAGCCCCCCTTACCAAGGCAGGGCTGTTTCATTCTCTAGAGATAAAAGCTATAACCATGATTGTTTGGTTAATCAACCACCAAAATCTTGTTCGGTAACGGCTGATTTATAGGCGCCTGGATTTATTCTTTTTAGAATGAAACAGCCCTGCCCTTACCAAGGGGGTTGGGGGGATTTTATTCTTAACCGAGCAGTATTGACATAACAGTCCCGCCTGCCATTCCACAAGATAATTAATTAAGTTATTTGAAGCCAAACATCAAGTATCAATCAACTAGGTTTTTCAGTACATAATATAAAATTCACTTAAAATTAGATATAAAATTCATAAAACATTTATGAAGAGGGCATAAGACACCTTGTTAAAGCCATAAAATTTATCTATATATTTAGGTAAACACACATTATTTTCTCACACTAAATATCTTGTAAAAATGAATTATTATTTTTTTAATAAATAATTTTATGAATTTTAAACGCTGCGAAGAATGGCAAAAAAATTATTTTATTGCCAAACGCCTTCTGCTTATTGCTCTCTGTCTTTCTTCGGTATATATCTAAAAATTTAATGCTATTATGTAATTTAATTACACTACCCGCTCTACCTTAAAAACCTTTGTGCATATAGAAGCTTTGAGCTTTTCTACCCTCATAAGCCAACTATAAACGCCTTATTCACCATGAAATTATCAGGTTCTGAAATTAAAAGCTTACGAAATGCTTTAACAGACGCTTATCGTAGTCAAGCAGAATTAAGAATGCTTGTTAGAGAATCAGATTTAGGTATCAATCTTGAGGAAATAGCGTTTGGTGAAAATTTAAACGATTTAGTTTTTAAACTAATTGATTGGGCAGATTCCGAGAATAAATTAGACATATTGATAAATGCTGCTTATAGTGAAAAGCCAAATAATGCGAAACTAAAATCTTTTGTAGCGAATAGAGAAAATACACTCACTGCAAATAATTCAAACAACTCTATTTCTACACCAAGGCAAGAAGAGGGGATAAATGCGCTTCTGCGTAAGTTTGTTAATCGAAAATGCCCTGTCATTCCAGTTTTACTACCAACCGCACCCGAAACGCCACAATTTCCAGTTTTTCTCCGGGGTCAGATGTGGCTAGACTTTCGATTCTCTTTTGAAGTCATCACAGTCAATCATTACGGCGCCATTATTAGACGCGGTACAAGAAGCGCGCGATATTTTACTCAAGACCTTAGCAATAAAATCACTTTAGATATGGTTGAAATTCCAGATGGTACATTTATCATGGGGGCGCCGGACGGTGAAGAAGGTAGTGCAGATGATGAACGTCCTCAACACTGCGTCACAGTTCAACCCTTTTTCATAGGGAAATACCTAATTACTCAGGCACAATGGCGCGCGGTTGCCGAACTACCTCAAATAAATCGGACACTAAAAAAAGAACCATCATTTTTTAAAGGTGATAATTTACCTGTAGAGGGAATTTCATGGTACGACGCAGTAGAATTTTGCTCCCGACTATCAAAATATAGTGGGCGCCATTATCGACTGCCAAGCGAAGCTGAATGGGAATATGCTTGTCGTGCTGGAACTTCTACTCCGTTCCATTTCGGTGACACTATCACAACCGAGTTAGCAAATTTTAATGGTAATTACACTTATGCATTTTCTAGCAAAGGTGATTATAAAGAGGAAACAACTAATGTAGGAACTTTTCCTCCTAACGATTTTGGCTTATATGACATGCATGGAAATGTGTGGGAATGGTGCTATGATGATTGGCACGATGACTACTACAGCGCACCACAAAATAGTTGCGCGCGGATAATTACTCCAACAAAAATTAATAATACTAATAATAATGCTATAAAGCTACTGCGCGGTGGTTCATGGGACTACATTCCCCAATACTGTCGTTCTGCTTTTCGTCGCATGAATCTTGCAGACTGCGACAGCTACGATAGCGGTTTTCGCGTAGCGTGTTCGTAGCATAGGCGTCTCGCCTGTGCAGTAACATTTACAACGGATGTAACGGATAATTTATTGGAGAGTTTTAGGTGTAGTTGTAGGTGAGGCATAGCAACACATCTATCTAGTTGTAACAGCTTGTTCATGTGGAGTTTTTTTAAGTATCAAATTTTACTATACATGATTATTGATTGTCGAGCGAAGTTGAATGAGAATATGACTGCTGTACTGGAACTTATATCTCGTTTAATTTTCGTAATACGATGATAACAGTATCCAAAAATATAACTAAACTGAGTAGATTGGTTAGTATAAACTAAAACTTGTTTATTTTTACATTAATTAATACATGTATACCTAAGAAAGTGATAATTTAATATTCATCAAAGAAAATTAGTTTAATCGCAAGTAAAATTGAATGACTAGATTAATACACGATGAATTTAGTAAGGATTTTCTTGAAGCATTGCTGGAGCCTTATGGTGCAGTCAAAGCTCCAAAGCTTGTTGCCACAGAAGTAAAACTAATCGATGTATTATTCACTCCCAAGGTGCTACAAAACCCTAAGCTCGCACCGTTAGGTTTACTTGGAAAATTTGCGGAGTTTCCTGCTGTATTTGAACCATTTCGTAATCCGGCGCCAGAAGATGATATCTGTAATTGTATAATCAAGGTGTTGGAAGTAAAAAATGCGCTGAAAAGAAAAGCAGAGCCAAAGAAAACAGCACGCAAAAAAAAAGCAAAGAAGAAAAAAACAGTTGTTAAAGAACCAATAATACCTAAGTTATGGATTCTAACACCAACTGCATCTGATGAAATACTATCTAAATTTAAAGCAGACCCAGATCCAAACTGGGCGCCAGGAATATATTTTGCGGCCGAGGCTTTACGAACAGGAATCGTAGTTATCCACGATTTGCTTGAAACACCTGATACATTGTGGTTAAGGATGCTAGGTCGAGACAGTGTGCAAGTAAAGGCCATCGATGAATTTATCGCACTACCAGATAACAACCCTTTTAAGCAGGCAACGCTACAATGTTTATATAACTTCAAGCAAAATCTAGAATTACGTAAAACAGAAGACATAGGAGAACCGGAGTTAATTATGAGATTGGCGCCACTATATCAACAAGACCGCGCTCTTGCAGTACAGGAAGGAGAGCAAAGAGGAGAACAACGTTTAGTTCTGCGTCTACTTTCGCGACGTTTTGGTGAGCTTGATGCATCACTAGTTGAAAGAGTTCGTTTACTGTCTACAGAACAATTAGAAACATTGGCAGAGGCATTACTGAGTTTTTCAGCCTTAACTGACTTGGAAGCTTGGTTAAATCAAGAACTTCAATAAAATCAATTGTTGGTAAATTAAAGCACTAGAAAGTCGGGGGTAATATCTCTCGACTTTTTGTAATGCTTTATAAACAAGGTTTCACAGACACTGGGCGCCAGAAATATATTTCCTGCCCACGCATTTGAGGGACTGGTGGTATTTTTTCTCATCGCTATTACTCCCCAATATTATCATTACTTTGCAGACTCGAAATATCTGCCAAAATTTCATCCATCGTTAGCGAGTCAAGCCATTGATGACGTTCAGTACTATAGTCTCCACTACCCGCATCAAATTGACGAATAAATCGGATAGCATCGTCATATCCCAAAGCATCTACCAACGCCTTAAACCCTTTTCTGTATAATTCAATTGGAGTCATCCTCTTCTTCCTCTAAAAGATTATCAGTTACTTGTGCCAACCAACCTATCGGGTTAGTGACAACAATATCTAAGTCATTGCCATAGCTTAATGCTCTAGATAGTAAACGGTTATCGGTAGTCAAGAAAACATCAGCGTAATCCTCCGCACAAGCAATGTGAAGTGCATCAAAATTTCTAATATCAAAATCTCTTAAATCTATAGCTCGCTTGGTAATTTCAGCATCTATCAAAATTTTGTGTTGAGCAATAGCTAACGATTTTTGTACCTGGTCTCTTCTACTTACATCTGGGGTTCTACCAATCTCTGATTCTAAAGCAGTGCTACTTAATAACTCCCATACGAGCGCTCGACAACGACTAATAATTTCCAAAACGGCTTCGGCTTCTAGACGAATACGCAGTTGTGTTTGGTCGTCAAATGGACGATTTAAACAACACACATCGAGATATATTGTATACTTTTTAGCCATCGTGTTAATATCTTCGAGATTATCCTAATTTATCCATACCTTGAGCAATTTCCTTCAACACAGTAAGCGAAGGATGTTTCGCTAAGTATACCGCAAGTGGTTGACGATTCATCACCGCAGAGCGCATTCTTCAGTAGCGCGCGGAATAGGAGAATAAATATGAGCGATAGGCGCCTGTTTCACAAACAAGGCTTTTCATACATTAGTGTATAATTAATGCAAAACCAGACCAAATCATAAATATTTGTATCAATTATGAAACTATCAGGTAGTGAAATCAAAGAATTAAGAAATGCCCTGACAGATGCTTTTCCTAGTAAACCAAAATTAAAGATGCTGCTAAGAGAATCAGATTTAAACATAAATCTTGAAGAAATAGTATTTGGCGAAAATTTGAAAGATATCGTTTTTGAAATAATTAATTGGGCGGAGGGGCGTAGTAAATTAGATATACTGATTAACGCCGCTTTTGAAGAAAATCCTGATAATGCAAAACTGAAAGCATTTGTACAAAAAAGACAAAATTCCAACCCCTCAACCTCGCAGAAAGTTGTAGAGATAGGTCAAATAGCTTCAGAGTCACAGTTTGATGTTTTCCTTTGTCACAATAGCCAAGATAAACCACAGGTACAAGAAATCGCAAATAAATTACTCGAATTAGGAATTAGACCGTGGCTAGATGAGTGGCAACTTCGTCCAGGTTTTCCTTGGCAACCAGAACTAGAGAGACAAGTGCAAACTAATAAATCCGCTGCGGTATTTGTCGGTAGTAATGGTCTAGGTCCTTGGCAAAAACAGGAAATAGAAGCGTTTATGCGTGAGTTTGTTGGAAGAAAATGCCCAGTAATTCCGGTTCTACTATCGACGGCGCCTCAAAAACCAGAACTCCCAGTTTTTCTCAGTGGTCATATGTGGGTAGACTTTCGGCAGTCACAACCCGAACCAATGAAACAATTAATTTGGGGAATTACTGGGAAAAACCCTAATGATAAGTAAGGGCGCCTATTAACACTCAGATAAAAATTAGTTCTACTATATTCCGGAAACGAAGCAGTTGGATAAGTATCTAATTTAGATGTATAGTAACTGATATTGCATAATAGTAATATTAGTTAAACTTGATTGCATTCTCCTGTAAGCAGAATAAATATTGTTAGCAATTATGAAATTATCAGGCTCTGAAATCAAAGAATTACGAGAAGCTTTAATAGATGCTTTTCCTAGCACAGCAAGCTTAAAGAGGCTAATTATAGAATCAGGCTTAGGTATAACCATTGACGGGACATTTGTTAGTGATAGCCTATATGATATAGTTTTTGAACTAATTGACTGGGCAGAGTCGCATAATAAATTAGATACGCTGATTAACGCTATATATGATGAAAATCCTGGTAATGCAAAATTAAAAACGTTCTTTGAAAAAATACTTACTATAAATGAGTCCAATACGTCTACACACTCAGACGAAGCGAAAACATTTACATTTGAAGTTGTTACAGTAGACCGTACTGGCGCCATTATTAAACGCGAAACACGAAGCGCGCAATACTTCACGGAAAATCTTGGTAGTAATGTCACCCTGGATACAAAATGAAATTATCGAGTCCTGAAATTAAAGAATTACGAAAAGCTTTAATAGATGCTTTTCCTAGTAAGGCAAAATTGAAAAGACTGATTAGGGAATCAGACTTAAATATAACTCTTGATGAAATAATAATTGGCGAAGACTTGAATGATATAGTTTCTGAAATAATTGATTGGGTAGAGTCTCGTGATAAATTAGATATACTTGTTAAGGCTGCCTATGAAGATAATCCAGGTAATCAAAAGTTGGAAGTTTTTGTAATAAAAAAATATCCTTCTATATTCATATTAATAAAATATTGGAAAGAAATAAAATCTATACTTCAAGATATAAAGAACGAAGAAAATATAGATTTAGGAAGTGCTTGTCGCCTGACATTAAGAAATATCACAAGATATAAGAACAACGTAGAAAGTCAATTTCCAGAGTCAATAAATCCAGATATAGATAATCTACAACAGATTTTCTTACAAAAATGTCTATATAATGATCAACAGAAGCCAACTATAATTGAATTTGCTGAACGGTTGGCTAAAGAAGTGAAACAATCATACAATCAGCGACTAAATCAATGGGTAAGAGATGTAGCAAATAAACTTAATATTAAGCTACCAACATATTCTTCAATGAAATCATCACTTATTTCTCAAAGTAAGTTAACATCCTATCTATTAATTGTAGTCGAAGCAAAAGGTGGCAATAAAGTTTCGCTACAAGCAGAACTAATAACCAATTATCAATCAGAACAAAACTTGGGTCAGCTACTTCCAATTAATTTAGAAACAGATAAACCAGTTATAGATTGCTTATTCACAGAAATTTCAGATAATATATACAGTTTGATTAAAGAAAGTAGAGAGCAATTATACTCATATAGCAATAGCTTTGATTTAATTATTGAAGTTTTCTTACCTTTTCAATATTTATACGAGAATATAGAGTTTCAAGAACTTAACATTCAAAACGAGTCAAGAGTGATTTGCCACGATAATCGTTTTGTTGCGCGTTCTTTTGAACGTTTTTATTTAAAAAACGAAGAGTATTTAAATAAATTAACACAAAGATGGCAAACACTTAGAATTTTTTTGAATAATAGTCAACTTACTGATACTAAAGTAATAGAGCAATTTGAATCTATTAATACAGTTGAGAACTGCAATTTTGATAACTTATATTTAACTTGGGAAGACGATAAAATATTGGGTTTAAAATTTACTTGCTGTTTACCACAGCTAGAAAATGATAAAATAAATTTATTCAAAAATGTTTTGAATGCAGGAATACCTATATGTTTGTGGACAAGACACAATCAACTTAATAATATTGATATTAATACGGAATTTGATAAACTCTTAAATATCACAGCATTAAATAACTATTTAGTTGATTCAGTGCATCAACTTCGTCGAGAAGCTTGTAAAATGGATGATAAGGAAAACCATCTAGGGTATCATGTTGGTTTTTTGTGCGATAATCCTAATCGAATACCATCTCGTTTTACCCGAACGCTTAACAATTGATAGTTACAGCAAAATTCATACCCTTTTAGATTATTAACAAGGTTTAATTATAGAGAGTTAATTGACTATGACAGATAATACAAATAATACAGACTGGCGCCTTTTTAAGGGTACGGGTGAACTACCAGAAGGGAAAAAAGCCGAAGAATTAGCAAAAAAACTTCAAGAGCTTAAAGCACCGCCTTGGAGGGAGTTTGGCGCCGAGGAAGATAAAGAAAATGAAAGTAGAGACAAAAGACGCGCTAAAAGCTTTCGCGTGGATTCTAAAACACCAGAGAGTGCAAATATAATAAATGCTGTTAATGCTGCGATTTATTTGCGTAGACCGTTACTGGTTACTGGTAGACCTGGTTCTGGGAAAACTACCTTAGCCTATGCTATCGCGCACGAGTTAAATTTAGGTTCTGTACTAACTTGGGCAATAAGCGCGCGTTCAACTTTGCAAGAAGGTCTTTATCGCTACGATGCAATAGCTCGTCTTCAAGATGCTCAACAAAAGGAACAACAAGATATTGGTAAGTATATTAAATTAGGCGCCTTGGGTACTGCATTTTTACCATCACAATTACCTAGAGTTCTACTTATTGATGAGATTGATAAAAGTGATATAAACCTTCCTAATGATTTATTAAATATTTTTGAAGAAGGGGAATTTGAAATACCAGAATTAGTCCGACGTGCAAAAAGTAAAAGTAATCAAGAAGATAATCACAAAAAGAACAATACAACATTTAAAGTTGTAACTCACGACCAAGATGTTGATGTAGAAATAAAAGCAGGTCGAGTTCGCTGTCATACTTTTCCCATCATTGTAATGACTAGTAATGGAGAACGAGATTTTCCACCTGCATTTAATCGTAGATGTTTACGCATAACAATGCCAACTCCTAAAGAAGATGCACTCAAGGATATAGTCAAAGCACATTTTGGTGATGATTTGTTTAAAAATTCTGAGTTAAAAATTAATCAATTAATTAATGATTTCCTTTCAACAAATAAAAAAGAATCAGTAGAACGTGCGACAGACCAGTTACTCAACACTATTTATATACTTACCCGTGGAATTAAGATAAATAATGAAGATGAAAAATCTCTAAAAGATATTTTATTAAAAAGTTTAAACAATATGTAAATTAATTATATAGTGATTTGTGCGTTCTATGGTAATATCGAAAGACTATTTAAAACAAAGACGCAGAGAACATAGAGAAGAAAAACAAGTTTGATGAAAAATGATTGACAAATTAGTCGCTGTACTAGGTAAAGATTTAAACTTAACACCAGAAGAAATTGCTGATATTCTCTGGTTAAGCTTGCAGCGTCAAGAAATTTGTCAGACTATAGAAACTTCCTCTTCGCCAGAAATTGTACTACCTACAACTGAAGAATCGATATCAACTCCTAACAGTAATATCACCCCAATTCTTCCCGAAATACCCAAAGCCAAAGTTTATCCTGAATCAGACTTTATACCCAATACTAACAGCACTATTCCGTTACCGATACCTGATGCACCTTCGCTACGTACACCATTGACGCTTGCCCAGTCTCTACGTCCTTTAATGCGTCGTGTTGCTTCTGGACAAAATACTATATTAGATGAAACTGCCACTGTAGATTATGTTGCTAACCAAGATATTTTTGTACCCGTTTTCAAACCAGAACCAGAACCTTGGTTAGATTTAGCTTTGGTTGTGGATGAAAGCGAGTCGATGTTAATTTGGCGCCATACAATCCGCGAACTTAAGCGATTATTAGAGCATTATGGCGTATTTCGCGATGTACGCACTTGGGGTTTAGTAGTAAGTAGTGCAGGTAATATTCTAATTCGTCCTGGTATTAATCGTGAAGCGAACGATAACACACAACGACTTGCGAATCCAGGTGAGTTAATTGACACAACGGGGCGCCGTTTAATATTACTAGTTAGTGATTGCGTTGCAAATTACTGGCAAACAGGAGCTATCAGCGATATATTAAAGCTTTGGGCAAATACACAACCTGTGGCAATTATACAAATGCTACCAGATTGGTTATGGTTACAGACAGGACTAAATGCAGGCGCCTCTGTATTATTAGGAAGTTTGGCGCCAGGTGTTGCCAACAAGCATTTACGAGTCAAAGAGCTTTTATTATGGAAAGATATAGATTTGGAGACTGGTACAAAAATTCCAGTTTTGACTCTGGAACCAGAATTAGCTTTAACATGGAGTCAAGTAGTAGCGGGGAGAAGCGATGCTACAGTACGAGGTTTTGTTTTTGAACAGGGAGCAAAAAAAACCACAAAATCATTAACCAATCGTCAACCTCCAACTATCAATGCAGAAGAACGAGTACAACACTTCCAAATAACAGCTTCACCAATAGCACGCAAACTAGCAAGCTTACTCGCTGCGGCGCCTCTTATTAACTTACCTGTAGTCAGGATAATCCAAGATACTATCCTACCTAATTCACGACAAGTCAACGTAGCAGAAGTATTTTTAGGTGGTTTACTAACACCTTTAGATAAAATTAAGTCAGATACTAATCCCGATACGGTACGATACTGCTTCATCAATGGAATTCGGGAGATTTTTTTAGAGTCGGCAGTTATTTATGACTCTGCAAAAGTGTTTTATGCTGTTTCTGAGTATGTAGCTAGAAAGTTAGGCAAACCTTCATTGTCAGAATTTTTTGCCCTCCTCAAGGCGCCGCAACAGGGTAACGAAGATGAGCAAACGATAATCCAACCGATTGCAGAAG
Organism: Calothrix sp. CBUCES-K 9914; assembly: GCF_059640475.1. Lineage (NCBI taxonomy): Bacteria > Bacillati > Cyanobacteriota > Cyanophyceae > Nostocales > Calotrichaceae > Calothrix > Calothrix sp. CBUCES-K 9914. The sequence goes on along the minus strand of NZ_JBXXZH010000015.1, from coordinate 57,749 downwards.
TAGCGATAACGATATTAAAGAGTTTAGGCGAAGATTATGCAAGGTTTGCCGAAGAACTAGAAAATCCAACTTCTCAACCCACTTCCATTGTTGGTAATAAAAAGCAAGAAACAGAAAACCTTGGCAATAACGTCACTCTCGATATGGTCGCTATACCAGGTGGTACATTTTTAATGGGGGCGCCGGAAGATGAAGAAGGTAGTTATGATAGTGAACGTCCGCAACATGAAGTTACAGTTCAACCCTTTTTCATGGGCAAATATCCAGTTACTCAAGCACAATGGCGCGCGGTTGCAGCATTACCACAAATAAATCGTGAGTTAGAACTTGAACCTTCACTTTTTAAAGGAAATGACTTGCCTGTAGAGTGTGTATCATGGTATGATGCTATGGAGTTTTGTGATAGACTAACTAATTACAGCAGACGCAATTACCGACTGCCGAGCGAAGCTGAATGGGAATACGCCTGCCGTGCTGGAACTGCTACTCCGTTCCATTTTGGTGAAACTATTACAAGCGAGTTAGCAAATTTTGACGGTACACGAGAACCCTACGCCGATGCTCCGAAAGGTGAGTATAGAGAGAAAACAACCGATGTAGGAAGTTTTCCACCTAACGCTTTTGGTTTGTATGATATGCATGGCAATGTTTGGGAATGGTGTGCCGACATTTGGCATGAAAATTACTTAGAAGCACCTACTGATGGAAGTGCTTGGATTCAAGAGAAGGTTGAATTAGATAGTGAGAATGATAATCAATATTATCCCTTGCGCGGCGGTGCGCGGAAAGAAAATCCGCGAAACTGCCGCTCTGCTTGTCGCGACATGCTCCATCCCGGACTCGCTGACTTCCTCGACGACCTCATTGGTTTTCGGGTGGTGTGTGGTGGTGTGGCGAGCGCTCTTCTGTACGAGAGCTGGCGAATTATTTAATTCGTTGGGAGTGTCAGAGAAGAGTCCAGCCCTGTTCCTGCGATGCTGGTGACAGTATCCAAAAATCAAACTCCAGTGGGTAGCTTAGTAGGTTTAACCGAAAAGTTACCCAGTTATTATATAAATACAGACGTTGTAGAGATGAATGTCGCGCCCCTTAAGCATTTGGAGGCGCCAATAAAATTAGGTAGGGTGCGTGAAAGCTATTACAAGCAATCAACGTAACGCAAAATAAAGTGCTTTCACGCACCATTAATACGTTAAATAAGTGCCATTCCGCTGTAGAGACGTGATTAATAACGTCTCTACATGGTTGTGTTGGTATCAATTAACTACACAAACACTTAACAAAGACTCTTCATTTTTTAATACATAAATACTCTATTAGATAATACTTTAGTATTTATCTAAATAAAACAGTTTAATAAGCAGCAAAACATTCATGACAAGATTTATACACGATGAGTTTAGCAAAGATTTTCTTGAAGCATTGCTAGAACCTTTTGGTGTGGTAAAGGCGCCAAAGCGTGTTGCCGCAGAAGTAAAACAGATTGATGTTTTATTTACTCCCAAGCTGCTACAAAACCCTAAACTTGCGTCGTTAGGTTTACTTGGAAAGTTTGCCGAGTTTCCCGCAATATTTGAGCAGTTTCGCAACGCGGCGCCAGAAGACGACATTTGTGACTGTATAATTAAAGCATTGGAAGTAAAAAATGCGCTCAAAAGAAAAGCAAAGCCCAAAAAAACATCACGTAAAAGAAAAGCAAAGCCTAAAAAAATAGTTCTCAAAGAAACAGCAATACCTAAACTATGGGTTTTAACGCCAACCCTATCAGATGAAATACTATCTAAGTTTAAAGCAGACCCAGACACAAACTGGGCGCCTGGAGTATACTTTGGACCCGAAGCTTTACGAACAGGAATAGTAGTCATCCACGAGTTGCTTGAAACACCTGATACATTATGGTTAAGGATGCTGGGTCGAGACGCAGTGCAAACCAAAGCCATCGATGAATTTATCTCACTGCCAGATGACAACCCTTTCAAGCAGGCAACGCTACAATGTTTATACAACTTCAAGCAAAATCTAGAATTAGATAAAACAGAAGATACAGGAGAACCGGAGTTACTTATGAGACTGGCGCCACTTTACCAACAAGACCGTGAGCTTGCAGTACAGGAAGGAGAACAACGTTTAGTACTACGTCTACTTTCGCGGCGTTTTGGTGAACTTGATGCATCACTAGTTGAAAGAGTTCGTTTACTGTCTACAGAACAGTTGGAAGCATTGGCAGAGGCATTACTAGATTTTTCTGCCTTAACTGACTTAGAGACTTGGTTAAATCAATAGATTCAACAAAATCAGTCGTTTAATCAGTTAAAGTATAAAAAAGTTGGGAGCAACATATCTCAACTTTTTTGTTTCTATCGCAGGTCGTGTCAAACAGATAACCATATTTGTTGAATGCGCTGACGAACTTGCTGCCAATCATTTGGTTGTAAAGTCCCAGCCCAGTCAAGGTGGCGTTAGAGGAGGGAAATGATTATCAATAAGGAGATAATATTATCAATAATTTTCTTAACTTATTCAGAATAATTAAACTAAATATTTGTAAAAAGATATTTAGCATAAAAATGTTTTGAGATATTGCCAAAAACTAGAGTATAATCCATCTTCATATCCCTGAAGTAGATTATTATACTAATTTTGCAGGTATTGCCTTTCTGACATAATACGCTGATATTGTTTAAACTCTTCTAAATAATTCTGCTTTTTGACGTTGTAATCAGCTAATTCCCGCGCGTACTGTTCTTCGCTTTTTAATCTTTGATACTCATCATTAACCAATTGACGTAATGCAGAAAAATGTTCATAGTCATCATGTGTATTTAACGAGTCATGCCAATCACATCCTAAATAGTCTAACCATGATAAATCTGTTCCTTGCTTGGCAACCTGTTCCCGCATTAAATTAAATACTGGTGTATCGCGCGTGACTACTCTAGTTACAATCATTTCTTTTGATTGACACCAAGTTGCTAGCTTTTTCTCTTTTATTGAATACAGTATATCTTTGTCGTCGTACCAAAAATAGTTAGGTAGTTTTAGCCATCTGTTTATTAAAGCTAATGCTTCGATTTGTGATAGTTGCTCTATTGGCTTTTGAATTATATTGACCATCTTGCCCCTGTACTAAGTTCTCTACTTTGTTTCCAAATGTTTTCGGTAGTTTTCTTGTACTGTACAGGATTTACTTTGGTTTGTCCAAAGGTTGATATAAAAAGTAAATGTTAAGTTAGTGCGCGCGCATGAAATTAAATATATAAAATAATGAAAACATTGTTACTTGTAATAAGTATACTCGTTTTATCTTTGTTACGTAAATGTTTATACTTGTAATTTTTCTGACATTAATTCACTTGAAGTCACGATTGTAAGTCGGTGCGTGACACCACAAGTCTTGTTACTACGTTCTAATTTTTTTATGGTGTCACACACCCTACGATAAATGCTACTTGAGCGGTTTTAAGTGTAATTTTAATAGGGTATCTGGTTTTACTTGTGCTTTTGTACTATTTATACTTTATTACAAATTTAAGTGGTTAGTTTCCTTAATTGCTGGTTTAGGCGTTGTGGTAACTAAAAGTGCAAACAAACAATCAATTCATTAATAATTATGCGACTTATTGAACAGGTCAGAGTTATATGTAACCGTCTGGCGCCTTTGGGATGGCGTGATTTACTTCTTCAGCATGGTTTGGATATTACTGCTGCTGATTTAGAACGGGAGTTAGTTAAAGAGTTACCTAATATTAATCGTCGAGTTCCTGGGTTTGAAGATTTTGCTCGTGAGGGAACGCGCGGTATTCAAGCGGGTTATCCTGGTCGTAGTTTATTGTTTCATGCTTTGGCTTCTTGCAATGTTAATAAAGGTGTTGCTGGTAGAGATTTACAAGGGTTTCCGACGTTGGCAGAGATTGAGGTTGTTGAGAACTATATATATGGTGTTCAAGCTCCTTCTCTTTTAGAGTTGCGCGCGCGTAGTGGTAGACAACCCTTAGCTATTGTTGTTTTTGCTTCCGAGTACCGTCCGGCGCCTGAAACTGTTCACCGTAAGCACGCGGATATGTGTTTTTCTCGGACTGGTGTCGCGCGGGTTGGTACTGCTCAACCATTATATGATGCTGCAAAACGTGGGTTTACACCTTTTGTTGACGGAGATCAAAGTGCTTTCCGCGTTTTACCTGTGCGTTATTCTGCATATATAGCAGTTCAAAACAGAGGAAATCAAGATGTATTTGGTCCGATGCGATTTCAACCAGGTGATGGTAGTCTAAATTTTTGGGTTCCTTTACATAAACTTTTCGCTGGTAATGAGTGTATTCGCGGTCTTGATTTAGAGATGAATTTTAATGCTCATCATGTAAATGAGAAGCTACGACGTATTCACTTGGTTCTTAAAAATGCTGGATGGGGTGAACCTGATATTAGCAATGCACCATTTATTTTTACCGAAGGTATAGCTGAGTTGCCAACAAATGCTGATTTTAGCGCCGGTTTATTGTTACCTGTTGTGCATTCAAATTTGGTTGAAGCAGCTACATACAAAGGAAAACCTCTCACATACAAAGTTCCAGCATCAAGTCCAACGCTTTCTTCAAGTGTTTTAATTCCTTCAGATGGTGATGACCGACATGCTCCTGAATATGTCCATGCACGTCATAGAGTATTACCGAATGGTCAAATTGAAAATCTCAACAATTTACCAAATGTCACCGAAGTAGTGAAAAGAGGTGGTTATGATGCGCTACACTACATCGACTTTACTGGTGATGGTTGGGTAGAAGCTTTATGTCCTCAACTAGCTGTAGAAATTCCTCGCAATATTCCCGCATATTCGCTAGTAACTGCTCCCGACTTTTTCCCTAACTGCGACCAAGGTGAACTTTTAGACTGGACACAACAATCTGTACCTAGCGCGCTTCGCCAAAATTTGTGGCGAATTCCACCAGAATCTTTATCTGACGAACGCATTGCACCAAATATTCAAATTAAAGGCGCCAATTTCCGTGCAGAAGATAGAACAGTTACAGCAATTGTTGCATTACCGCTTAACCGTCCAGAAATACGCCAAACTTCCCTCGATGTCCGGCAAACTATGCGCCACACTTATTTACCCGATGGCGCCGCAGGAATATTTGCACCTGGTTGGGATATAAGCCGTGATACATTTAACAATGTTGAACACTTAGCTGCATATGGTTTAGGTAGTCCCTTCCCTGAAGACTCGAAACTTTGCGCTGCTCTCAGTACATTTTGGCCTGCTGTGGCGCCGGATGCCGCGCGTACTTTTGTCCCAAATCCAGCATGGCCAACAATTAGCCCACTTACTGACGCAGAAATTGGTCAAACAGGTAACTTACCTTGGGATGGAATTCCTGGTCCTAAAGTTGTATCAAACAATGGAAAAGTAGTCCTAGAATATACTGATTATGACCACGCCGACTACGTTGAAAACTCGTTAAACAAAAAATTCTCACTTTCGTTAACAGGTAAAGTAGACGTGCGTGAGTACGAAGCCAGAGTTTTAGCAATGGCAAACGTTTATCGCGTCTTGGGTATCACCAACGGGCAAAGAGGAGACATTGGAGTATTATCCTTCCGGGCAATAACAACTACAGATACAGAACTTCAACAAGCGCAAACACAAACACGTACCACACTCCAAGGTAAAATATACCGCTTTGAAATTTACCGTCGTAACGGCAAACAACCCCGTCTACTTCCAAACAACCCACGTAAATGCACGTTGGAAGTTGATGAAGTTACAACATTATATATTTCCCCTCTTAATGTATTACTCAAACAAAGAAACGGCGCCTGGGTAAGTAGACGCATTTAATCTTGTAGAACAGGCATCCCTGCCTGTTCCCAATGGGATGCCCACTCTACAATTTCCCTAAAAATTATTAAATAAACATGTATAACAAACAAATATCTGACGTTATTATTATCGGTAGCGGACCAGCAGGCGCCTCAACAGCCATTACGTGCGCTTTACAAAACTTAAAAGTAACATTAATTGAAGCAAAACCATTCCCGCGCGTTCATCCAGGTGAAACCCTCCATCCTGGCACAGAACCTCTTTTCAAACAATTAGGAGTTCTCGAAGATATCCTAAAAGCTGATTTTATAAGACACCAAGGTAACTGGGTACAATGGGAAGGAGAAAATAAATTTATTCCCTTTGGTTCATACCATACAGAAACATGGCAAGGATTCCAAGCAGTTCGCGCTGACTTCGATACTATTTTACTAAAGCGCGCGCAATCGTTAGGTGTAAAAGTATTACAACCTTGTCATGCATCCCGCATAATTACACAAGCAGATAAAGATAAAATTACTGTTGAAACATCCCAAGGATTATTAGAAGCATCAAAAATTATTGATGCGTCAGGCAGTAATCATTGGTTAGCTAAACAACTAGGACTACCAATAAACTATCATTCTCCTCGTCTCATAGCATATTACGGTTATGCACAAGGCGAATGTCCCGCGCGTGATGAGGCGCCTGCAATAGTGGCAGACTCACGCGGTTGGACGTGGACTGCAAAAGTTAAACCCCAATTATACCAATGGTCGCGCTTGACATTAGACCATGAGAAAATTGAGCTTAATTGGCGCCCTAAAGAATTTGAGCAATTACAAATTTACCAAAAGACGCGCGGGAGTGATGTAACTTGGCGTATAGTTTCTCAACCCGCAGGAACAAGGTACTTTATGGTCGGGGATGCGGCAATGGTTCTTGACCCAGCATCATCACACGGAGTGTTAAAAGCTATTATGTCGGGAATGATGGCAGGACATTTAATCACGTCAGAAGCAGCAGGTAAGATAAACGAACAACAGGCTGTTCAACACTATAATAAATGGATCAAAAATTGGTTTGATAGTGACGTTGAGGAATTGAGCAAGCTTTATAGAATGTTACCTAACCCACCCGCATGGGTTCTGTAGGATAAGCATCTTGCTTGTCCTACGAATAAGACGGACAGGCAAGATGCCTATCCTACCGGATAATTTATTCTGCTGCTACTAGTGCAGGAACTAGTACTTCATCAATAACGTGAATCACACCATTATCTGCTAAGATATCTGTTTTTAGTACATTGGCATTATTCACTTTGACTTTACCGTTAGAAGATTCGATTGCTAAAATTGAACCTTCTACAGTGGGCGCCTCATCTATTTGAGCTAGGTCATCGGAACGCACATCCCCGAAGACCGCATGATATGCAACTATTCTCTTTAATTTGGGAATATCTTGAAGAAGTTCATCTAAAGTTGATTTAGGTAACTTATCGAACGCATCGTCAGTAGGAGCAAACAGCGTTAAAGAATCTGATTGTTCAAGAGTATCGATTAATCCAGCAGTTTCAGCCACTTTGAGCAAAGTTTTAAAATTACCTGCGCTCTTCGCTGTTTCTAAAAGGTTAGCCATGAGTCACTTACCTAGGAATGATATTACAACAAGCTACTTATAAAATTGAGGCTGTATGTATATCCTCTACCTGGAGTAATGAATTGCTGGTGTTAAACTAAAGATTGTTCTACTGAACCAGTGATTATGCTCAAGCGTTCAAAGTTCGAGACAACTCAGTCTCAGATTATGCACCGTGCTGAGGATTTGATACATGCAGCCTCAAATCGTTATCGCATTACAGTTCAAGTCGCTAACCGTGCTAAACGGCGCCGTTACGAAGATTTTGATAATGCAGATGACACGCTCATGAAGCCTGTGTTGCGTGCAATTATTGAGATGTCAGATGAGCTAACTCAACCGGAAATCATTGGCGAGGTGTAGAAGTTTAATCTGATCCCCCTTAACCTCATACGTGGAAGAGGGGATCAATCAATAAAATATTGGTACTAAATAAATCAATTCCAACAATGGAAAAAAACCCTATCCCCTCAATCATCCAATCTAAACTGTATTTTTTATACCCCGCGCGTCAAATTATATATTTAGCCTTATTTATCACAGTTCTAATCGCGGTACTTTGTAGTGCAGAAGTTAGTACAAATCTTTCTAATATAAGTCCTAATATAAGTCTATTTGGTACTCAATCCGCAGCAGCACAGCCGCGTATTGTTATTGGTGACGTTTGGCAAAAAGTTTATCAGAAATTACCCGATTTACCCAAGGAAAATACTTACAAAGCAAGAGAAGGTGGTAAGGTTGCCACTGATAACACCTTGGTAGGTCGAATGATTCGGTATCATATCTATGTAAAAGGACGGGCGCCTAACTTTCGTTTAGATTGGAAGTTAACTTTAGCAGATTACCTTGATGCTAATGAAGTAATGTACGATTACAGCTACCCTGGAAATGATAATTTAAGAACCAACCCTTTTGATGGGGATAGGGCTGCTGTAAAAAAGCTGACTCGTAGTCAACGTAATGCTTTGGTACAAGCTTTAGCTGATGCGTTTTCAGGAAAGTAGGGTGTGTGACGCTACCAAAAATCCTAAACGAAGTAATAATCTAGTAGCGTCACGCACCAGTTACATTTATTATCTATTGTTCTAATGCAACGTGTAATAAAAACTGGCGCCAACTGGCGTATTGGTTGGAACCCCGAAGCGCCTAAATTTCAGGGGTTAGTTGGCACATCGGACTGGTCTGTTGAGTTGACACAAGCTGAGTTAGATGATTTTTGTCGATTATTAGCACAGCTTGCCGACACCATGAAACAACTGACATCAGAGTTAATGGACTCTGAAAAAATTGCTTGCGAAGCCGAAAGTGATTTAGTTTGGATGGAAGTAGAAGGTTATCCACACTCCTATAGCTTGCGGTTTATCCTTAATAGCGAACGGTGTGCAGAAGGTAAGTGGGAGGCGCCTGCTGTTCCTGGTTTACTGCTAGCTGCCAGTACGCTCAAGGTTTTTTAATTAAAGATGCTATTTTTCTTTAAACTTGTGCTATCATAGCTAAGTTAAAGAGTACAAGAATCACGATTGTATTCTTCGGGGCGTAGCGCAGCTTGGTAGCGCGCCACTTTGGGGTAGTGGAGGTCTTGGGTTCAAATCCCAACGTTCCGATGTTTTGTAAAGGTCTCTGTGGTAAATAAATATATTGCAAAAACTAATGACATGTAGGTTAGGTGTCCCGCCTGACATATACCACAGGCTATATGCCTGTTATATCATGTCCGGTTGCTTGCCCATAATTCCCGACAATGTAGAGACCGAATTAATACGGTCTCTACGATGGTTTTATTATGGTTATGTACACGGACATGTTATTACGTATTTTTTTGGAAGTACAAAAGGCGCCCCTCCATAAGGAAGGACGCTATGCAAGCTAAGAATTAAATCTTAACCTCTTTTTAACTGTTAAACAGGCGCCTTTGGTGTATTCTCGCAATAAATTTATGCTACACCTCCAATTGCTGAATTGTTCTAATCAGAGCAATTGTACTCAGAAATTCCCTCGTATGGAATGGGGTTAGGTTTTACGTAGCGTTTTCCACATAACGTGAAAAGGCAGGTCGAATGGCGCCAAAGCGTATTAATTACTAGTGATAATACGTAAATTATGGTAGTTGAATGTTGCAATAAGATGAATAGAGCATTATTGACGTTAATTGGCTGCTTTTCTGCATTGAAAGCTAGGAATCTCTGTTTATCTTACGAATGAGCCAATAAAGCCATTTTTTCGGGTATTGTCTACATTTTTAATATATTTAATTATATCTTTAACTTTACTCAACATCGTTTAGTGTGAATGCTTTAAGAAATCTTTAGAAGTATTTTCATTTAATTCGATGTGTATAGAATTCAGACAAAAAATACTAATAGTTAAATAATTCAGAAGTATAGTTAACATTGGCGTTGAATTGAATATCATAGAGTAAACATACCGCTGAGGGTATTCAATGGAGCTATTGCAAAAACAGGTCTTGACCTTAAGCCAGAAGGTCGATGCCCTCTACCAGGTGATTCAGCAACTTGAGCTTAAAGTCTCTCAAGTTTTATCTACGTGTAATACACAAGAAACCCCACTAAGAGACAATTTGCGAGGGATAGCCGAAACTGGTAGTTACCAGTTGAAAGGACATCAACTCTCCAACCCAGAGTTAGAACACAAAGATGTTCTAGCTGATGGAATATATTCTGATATCAATCTTCAAGGGGGAGACAGGCATCTAACGCCTGAGATTCAAATACAAAGGCTAACTGCACAACTAACCGCAGCTTATAATCGTATTGCTGCTCTTGAAGAACAATTGCTACTAAAGCGAATTCATTATTAAGTTCCATATTATGTGGGGTGCGTGACGCCACTAAAATTTTGAAACAAAGAGCAAGTCTAATAGCGTCACGCACCCTACAAGCTGGTTAATTTATCAAGTTGTGTTTCAATAGCTTTTAATAGCTGGTCTTGCTGCCAGTATTGATATAGATATGCTGCTATACAAGCGGCGCCAGCACCTACACCTTCTTTGACAAAACCTTGCTCGTATACACGTAATTGTTCGTAGCGAGAGTGAGATAGATTTAATTGGGTAGCAATAAGAGGAACATCACCAACCAACTCAGCTAATTCAACTGTTGCACCAGTTGCGTCTTCTGCAACCCAGCGGGTAGTACCTACTATAATTTGGTTCGGTTGCCACTCCAAATCATAAAATGAGGCACACGCGCGAGTCAAAGCATATACAGCTAGCATTTGTGTTCCTCCTGCCAACATTACCCCACAATGACGACTGGCAGTAATTGCCATCCCCGCAACAACTATTTGCATCGGGTCACCTACCGATGCAACAAGTTCGAGTGGGTCTGCACTATAACTATAATTGGTCTTCTCTAATCCCATTTGCACTACTGCCCATTTTTGCGCGTGGTTACAAACTGGGTGACTACTATTTACTTTTCCAATCGCGTTTATTCCCAAACCCGTTAAAATCGCTAAAGCTGTTGTTGTTCCTCCAACAACACACTCGCTTAATATTAAATACCCCTCATCCGCTGAACGCGCTAACTTTTCTCCCCACTTTAATCCTTGCTCAAATAGGTGACGCACTGTTTCTAGCTTCATTGCTTTTCCACTGCTCAAACACAAAGCATATGTACCACCTAAATCAATTGCTCTAACTGGCGCCTCAATTAATCCAGCATTAAAAATATGAACAGGTAACTTGAGTTCTTCGACTACCGCGCGCGAAATTAGTACAGGTGATGCTCCCGCTGTAAGTGGTGGTAAAGGATATTTAGGGTATGTACGGGCGCCGCAATCTAAATATTCTGCATCCGCACAAGCTGTGTATTTACGGTCTTGAGGTGTCAAACCTGCTGCTGATATTCCGGGGATCAAAGCAGTCTCTGTAAAACCTAATACACAAACAAATGTTGGTAGACGATGCTGATACTTATTTATCCACGCTTGTCCAAGAGGTATTTGCGTATAAATACTAATCATACTCCATCAAAACTTGTACCCAACGCGGAGGACGGGGTATAGGATTACCCAGACGGTCTAACAAGAACCAAGCTCCCACGTGGACTAAAAATAAATATAGAAAATTATTGAAGATGACAAATATAATGGCGCCAATTTGAATAGAGAAGGAACTAGGTGTTGATAAAATTCCCAGCCTCAAAGAAATCCACTCGATTATATCAGTTACTTGATTAATTAAATAAACCCATAGGTCTTCATCAGTTAACACTGATAAAAACCAAAGTCTAAAGAATACACCTAATGTTCCTAAAAGCGCTCCTAAACTTATCGACACTATCCAGGGAACGCGACGGTTCCACGCTGATCCCAGTAATACCCCCATAAATGCAAACGGCATTACAAACTGTAAACTGCGAATAGGCCCCATTAGTACTGATAACAGTAATCCAGATACTACTGCCGCCATCCAAGCCGCGCGCGTACCACGTCGTAAGTAAACTAAAGCAATTGGGACAGGGAAAAATATTCGCAAAATAGGGGCAAATGCCGGAAAATAAAAGCTAATAAACCAAATTAGACTACCTGTGCTAGCCAAAAACGCAGTTTCCACCATTCGTAGTGGTGCGTCAACTTTCACTTCGGGAGCTGCAAAAATTTCTTTTTCATCTTCATCTTTTTGAGACCATTCTTTTTCGGATGCCATGATTCGTTCTTAGGAAGCTCTCGTTCTTTAGGGGTATGTTAAACAATCATCCTTTCTAAGGCTGATAAATCGGGAATGCAAATTATATCTTGGTCGCGTTTGATTAATCCTTTTTTTTCTAACCTTGTTAAAACTCGCGTCACAGTTTCGCGCGCTAGTCCGCTTAAACTGCTTAATTCCCGATGCGGTAAGTTCGGTATCCCGGTTCCAGAGGCGCCCTTGATCCCTTGTCCTTCTGCCAAGAATATTAACGTATCAGCGACTCTTGACTGACTGTCTGATTCGCGCAACCGTAGGCGCCGATTTACTTGTCGTAACCTTCGTGCCATTAGTTGAGATAACCTAACTCCCGCCATTGGTTCTGTATGAAGTAACTTCACGAAATCTTGAGCAGGCATACTACCAATCATTGTACCTGTTAAAGTTATGACATCGGTTGAGCGAGGAACTTCATCTAGTGCTGCCATCTCGCCAAATAATTCGCCTTTACCAAGAATATTGAGAGTTACTTCCTTACCTTCTAAATTATAAGTCCGAATTTTTACCCATCCTTCAATAATAAAATATACCGAGCCTCCCCAATCATTTTCAAGCAAAATAACTTGATTTGCTGGGTGAGTACGGGTAACTAGGTGGGTAAGCGCCAATTCTATAGCAGGTTCTGGCAACCCTTGAAAGAAGGGAGCTGACGTGATAATTGTAGGATTGGCAGGGGAGAGTAAACTATATCGGTCTTCCATTACAACATTTTTTACCAAAGCAGCAACCTACGTGCATAAACGAGCTAACGTTAAACTTAAGCCTACGCTATCAAAGCATAACTGCTTTCAAAGATAAAGCTAAAGAATGTCACTTTGAACAATAATCGAGTCTTTTTTATAATACAGATTTTATCTAACGGTATAAAAAACGCAAAGTGCTGACTCGAAGTAGCTCTGTATCTAGTGTAATTCCTTTTTTAGCAAGCAGTGTATTGCAAATATAATTAGTAAATTACTGATACTGATAAAATTAATGATACTCAATACACGTGCTGGCGCCCCCTGAGCATGCGCGCGCTCCTGAGCATTTTTCAGGTATTCAAATATAATTTTGGCAACAAAGCGCGGAAAGTTTGTAAATAATGCTGTACCCTAGTAGCGATTAGAGACAAAGCATGTATTTTACGTGCCCGAAACGCTCAACTCAAGAAGTTATTAAATACTTCGGGGTTTCAAGGAAACTTATGAAAGAAGGTAAAAGGAGGAATTAGAACCGTTAATCTCGATATCGAGACACAACACGCTCACAACGGGCGTATCGACAAGCTCACTCACTTAATATAGCACCAAACCCTTGTCCAGTTCTAGCTAAGGTAAATCATCGTGACTTCCCGCTCAACTGAAATTCAAACGCTGATTGCAGATATTGATAGCTTACTTGCTAATAAGGGTAAGCGCGCATTAAGAGTTCTTGCCAATAATCAAGGACAAGAGCCAAGACAAGTATTAGAGCGAATTCGTAATTTCTTGGAATCAATCGATCAGGAGTTGCAACAATCAGACGCACAATCCTCGGCTGCTTTATTGTCTCCATTGGTTGCTAGGTATATCGGCCAAGATACTGATGATAATTCTCAAAATCAAACCAATCAAAATCAACCTAACCAAAATCTGACTCCACAGGCGCCATTAAACGAGTTAAGAGCGCTGATGGAACCTTTGCATATCGAGCTTCAGGGTCTTTTGAAAGAACGAAAAAATCTAGTTGAAGAAATTCGTCAACTCGAACAACAGCGCTTACATAATTACTCCTTGGCAAACCAAATGGCCAACCAGGAGCAAATGATAGCAGAATTTTTACAGGTGCTAGCTAATCGTGTTTCTAAAGAAGGATTACAAGTTGATCCCGTAAAGACGCTTACACAAACAAGTACTACCATTACAACTACTGAAACTGATGCCTCTTCCAAGCTGATAGAACGTATTTCCAGTTCTTACGGTGAGCTAGATAAAAAAATAGTTGATTTAGATTCCAATATCAATTCGTTTGAGGATTTGCAGCGTCATCTTAACAGTTATCAGGAGTCTTTATCTGCCAGTGTAGCGCGAATGCAACACGACGGTACGCAAGGTGAGCAATTGCTGAAAAATTGGATTGAAAATTTGATGCAGCAGTTGCAGTCTATAAATGTTTTTCTCTCAGAGCTTGTAAATAAATCGCAGGTTGTACAATCTAATTTAGAACAAAAAATAGTACAATATCCAATACAAGCTGCTACTGGGAGGAACACAGTTTCCCTTCCGGATGTAGACAGTAGCTTGGTTGATGACGTTAATGCTACTCCTGATTTAGATGCTTTGCTTTTGGAATTAAATCCGGATGCGGATAGTTATGATACTTCTGTATCTCAAGCGCGTTCAATTGGACTTCAGCAAACTAACAAATTTAATAGTCAGCCAAAAGTTAAAGAAGTTGCCGCGACTACTGAGCAGCTTGAGAGTGATGAAGTTGACTTACTCTACGCTAGCTTATTCGGCGCCGATGATGTGGCTGTTTCGACTCCAGTTACACCACCTGGACGTAACCCAATAACCGTAACACAAGATTTACCGACACCAGAAGTGGTAACAGTGTCTACTCAATCAGAAGTAATTTTAAACACTATTAATACACTTGATACGGTTGACACTGTTAATGAAATCGTTACGGAAGCTGATACTAAATCTGAAACTGTTATTTCTACTATTTCCATAGAACCAACATCGGCGCCGATTACAGAATTAGTAAATACAACTACATTAAATCAACAGGAAGAACCAATTCCTCCAATAGTAGTTTTAAATCAAACACATACAGAAACAGAAATTATTAATATTACAACACAAACGGTGCCGTCCGAATCATTAGACGAGCTATTAGATACATCAGTTGAAACAAATACAGAAACTGAGACGCTTGATATAGCTAATCATAATGATACAATAGATTTAACTAATACAACAGCATTTGTTCCAGACCCTTGGCTTGATAATGGAGATGCAGAACTTTTAGATTTGCACGACTTACAAACTCAAGATCAAAAAACAAGCGTTGCTGACCAAACATCGTATGCGTGGGAAGCTTTTGTTAATATAGATAACGCTTATATTGCTGTTGAGCCAACGGATGCTGATACTATTACTGCATTAACAGATTTAGTTTTTGAAGATGTACCTAAGTTAAGTAGTGCTGCAACGCAAGAAGAAAATCAACTTCAGCAGCATAACTTTATTGCCGCTTCTCCCAACGAAGTTTTGCTTCCCCAAGCTACCGTCATTGATGCAGCAATGCCCAATATTTCACTCAATGATGACCAAATACAACGATTAGACGAGGATTTAGAAAACTTTGATAGCGATGAGCAAACAGGAATAAGTTCCCGCCATTCTCGTCCACAAAAAACTGAGCCAAAAGTTGAAGAAAGTCCTGTTCCACCAGAAGAACCAGCAATATCCGCGACTGCACCTTCTATCTCGAGCGCCGAAACTCAGCAACCAACCTTGAACTCGATAGATGATTCTATTAATATTGCTGATACCGCAGACTCAGCGTGGTACTTGGGTATTGACTTGGGAACAACTGGAATTTCTGCTGCTTTATTAAATCGTTCGACCGCCGAAGTTTATCCTGTTTATTGGTCTACTGAAACCGACATTAATGCAAACGGCGCCAAACGTTCATTCCGTTTACCCGCAGAAGTCTACTTACCTGCTAGTGCAGGAGTACCAATAGGTAGCGAACAAAATACAGATTCTCCTATTACTCCATCACAAAACCTGTTTTCCGCTGAACTAAAACCTTACTTACAGGTAGCTTTAGCTTATAGAAGCGAGAAAACTCAACATGAAAGCTCAGAAGATAGCAAGCAGGAACCTTCTTATAAATGGGAACCAGTGCTGCAATTAAACGAGGTTGCAACTGTACCTTTAGTATGGATGGTGCGCTCGCTGTCGAAGCTACTCTTGACTCTCAAGTCTGACCGAAACAGCACAACTTTAGGTTTAACCGCGACGGCAATAGGTATCAATCAAGAGAGCTTTGGTCGTATTATCGATAATATTGCTGGTGTTGTTTGCTCATGCCCATCCAATTGGTCAGAACAATATCGATTTAATATTCGTGAAGCTTTGCTGCTATCAAAATTGATATATCATCCCCAGCAAGTATTTTTTGTTGAGGAAGCAATTGCTAGTTTACTGAGCGAGTTAGATGGTGCCAACGGTGAGGAAGTTAAGCTGAACACTCGTACTGGTGCGCGTCCGGCTAAAAGTAGCGACCATCCTTTAGATGGTAATACTTTGATTATGAACATTGGCGCCAGTGCCACCGAAATGGCGTTAGTTGAGTTACCCGAAAACCTGCTTACGCTATCCCACAACGACTTTATGCTCCACAGCTTTGCATACGGTGGAAAAGGTATCGAAATAGACATTCTTTGTCAGCTATTGCTACCACCAAAATGGCGCCAACCTGTTTCCGAAAAGCAGTCAGGAGAATCTATATCGAGTAATCCTTTGCACTGGCAACCAAGTATACAAGGTTTAGAAAATACGCAGCTATCAAGTTTGAAGTGGGAGGAGTTAACGTTACCACGACCAGGGGAACCAGATATTGCTGAACGCATCCGCCTATTACAACGGCTTGAAAGCTCGCGTCTTGGACAAGCGCTTTTGGATGCTGCAACTGCTATGAAGTTAATATTACAACATCAAGAATCATTCTCGTTTGAGTTGGCAGATCAACGTTGGCTACTGCAACGGCGTGATTTAGAAAGTCAAGTATTTGTGCCGTTTGTTCGTCGTTTGAACCGCGAACTAAACCGTTTATTAGTCGCGCGTGGTATTCCTACCGAAGCTATTAATCAAAGTATTTTGACTGGTGGAGTTGCAACACTAGGCGCCGTCAGTAGGTGGTTGCGGCAAAAACTTCCAAATGCGAGAATTATTCAGGACTTGTATCTTGGGGATAGTGGTGCCCCTACATGTAGCCGTGTGGCTTATGGGTTAAGCTTGTTAGCACTGCACCCGCAAGTTTTGGAAGTGTCAAGACAGCAGTATACAGATTATTTCCTGTTTACAGAACTACTACGGGTTTTGCCAGAACATGCTTTATCATTTGGCGAAGTAATTGGATTGTTTGAGGAACGTGGTATCAACACTCGTAACTGTCAGCAGCGACTGCTAGCATTTTTAGAGGGTGAATTACCAGCTGGTTTGATACCTGGTAGCACCGAGTCAATATGGCTTACTCAAGCTTCGATGGAAAACTTCGATTACAAAACGCTTTTGAGTACACCGTTATTTGAAAAACAAGGTAGTCTTACATATCGTCCGAACATCGAGCAAATTCAGTACCTGCGTAATTTCCTTGATATCGTGAAAGCTAGCACTCAACAATCTTTGGAGGAACCTTACACGGTTAACTTCGCTGTTGGTGTTGCTTTGTAGAAATTTAGAGACGCGATTTGTGTAAAGACGCGATTTAATCGCGTCTCTACGATCAAAAAAATTGATACGAATGAGAGATTGACACAAGTATCAATGCATGTTAATGATTAATCTTCTTAAGTAAGCAGAAAACTTTATTGGTCAGGTAATAATACGTGTCTTAATAAAAACTTTACAATTCAGGTACTTAAAATTTACATTTCTATGGGTTTATTGAAAGATTAGGTAAATTTTCGGCTTTTGGGTGTTCATTAGTAATTTCGCTTGACTATGATTGAGTGAGATGGAAAAACCTACGTAAGAGCCGAAAGAAAACACTGTGTCTGCATATATTCCTGATACACCGAGTTCTATTGCTCGTAAAGCGATATTTGATAACAGCCTACATTTGAGTGATTACTTACAACAGCCAGTACACCCCTCTGTTGTAAGTTATACTAAAAGGCTCATTGACATTATCGGCGCCCTCGTCGGTCTAACAATAACGGCTTTTGTAATGATACCAGTAGCGATAGCAAATTTATCTTACGACCGAGGACCCATATTTTATAGCCAAACTCGCTGTGGACTACACGGAGAAACTTTTAAGATTTGGAAGTTTCGTTCTATGGTTGAAAATGCTGACAAACTTAAACATTTGGTAAAGAACGAAGCTCAAGGGCATATATTTAAGTGTGCCAATGATCCACGTGTTACTCCAGTAGGTAGATTATTGAGACGTTCGAGCTTGGATGAACTTCCACAGTTTTGGAATGTTCTCAAGGGAGAAATGAGTTTAGTCGGTACTCGTCCACCAACCGTTGATGAAGTAAAACAGTACCAGCCACATCATTGGACACGTTTGTTAGTGAAACCCGGAATGACCGGACAATGGCAGGCAAATGGTCGTTCGAGCATCAAAGATTTTGAGCAAGTAGTTCAAATGGATATTGACTACCAAAATAAGTGGTCGCCAATATACGATTTGAAGCTTATTTTCAAAACCATTTTGGTAGTGATAAAAGCTTCAGGAGCATATTAGAAATTTGAGATTTGAGATTTGAGGTTTTAGATTTTAGAACTCTATCATCCTTTAACTCCGCTGCCAGCATCGGTAGGAACGATATAGCGTTGTAAAAATAAAAATAGTATCATAACAGGGGCAATCGAAATTACAGAACCAGCAGCTATTAGGCGCCAGTCGAGTGAAAACGCACTTGCGAGTTTTGCCACTCCAAGCGGCAACGTGTATAAATTTTCATCTTGGATAACAATAAGTGGCCACAGAAAATCACTCCAAGCACCAATAAATACAAAAATTGCGAGGGTGACAAGTGCAGGACGAATTGCTGGCAGCATAATATTCCACCATATACCTAATTCTGAACAACCATCCATACGCGCGGCTTCTTCAAGTTCTTTGGGAACACCTAAAAAAGCTTGTCTGAGTAGAAAAATGCCAAAGGCAGAAGCTAAACTAGGAAAAATTATTCCCAGGTAAGTATTTCGCAACCCTATTTTTACTGTTAATATATATAAGGGAATCATGACAATCTGGAATGGAATCATGATTGTTGTAACAATAGCAGTAAAAATCCAGTTGCGTCCGGGAAAAGATAATCTAGCTAGCGGGTAAGCAGCTAAAGCACAAAAGACAAGGTTTAAACTAACAGTAAGCAACGCCACTATAGTACTATTGAACATATATTGTCCAAACGGATTAGTTTGCCACACTGTAATGAAATTTTGGAATGTCGGTTGTGCGGGTAGTAGCTGCGGTGGTGTCTGAAATATATTTTCTGTTTGCGATTTAAAAGCAGTACCGACTAACCATAGTAAGGGGAAGAGTGTTACAAAAGCGCTAACACTCAA
Source organism: Calothrix sp. CBUCES-K 9914 (assembly GCF_059640475.1). Lineage (NCBI taxonomy): Bacteria > Bacillati > Cyanobacteriota > Cyanophyceae > Nostocales > Calotrichaceae > Calothrix > Calothrix sp. CBUCES-K 9914. The sequence goes on along the minus strand of NZ_JBXXZH010000015.1, from coordinate 38,326 downwards.
CACTGTGTACATTAATAAAGTTTTAACGAGCGAGTTTTTTAGTAGCATTTGTTTAATGTTTATCAATAATAATGTAGAGACGTTACATTTAACGTCTCTACGGACATGGTATTATTTATAATGTTATATTGATATGCTGCAACTGCTCACAAAACTTTTGCCAAGCACTCTCAAAAGAGACTTTATTACAAAAATCTAAACAATTGCTGCTGTAAACTGTTCGATTATGGATAATTTCTTCTATTGCAGCAGGAATTTCGGATGAGTGATTTACCAAAACACCTAGCTGATAATCTTGGATGAAGGAGAAAGAGGAGAGTTTAGAAGCAATTATAGGAGAGCCAAAAACGAGACTACGCATTAGTTTTCCAGAAGAAAAGCCTGTGTATTCAATATTTAGACCTGTATTACGGTAAAGTGCAAAATTTCCGGCACAATATGAAACTAAAGAATTAAGTTGACTTTCTGATATTGGCTCATAGCTCCAAAAAACTTTATTTGCGACTTCAAGATGAGACAACTGTTTACGATAAGTTTCGATTTTTTCACTAAATCGACTATGAAGTATTAAAACTGCTTTTTCATGCCAATAAGGGACACTGCATAGAATTTCAGGAATTTGCTTATTTTCATCAATAGAACCCGCATGTAAAAGTGGTATAGAGTCTTTTGGTATTCGTAGCTTTTCATGCCAATTTATTTCCTCAATGCAAGCGTTCATTATTGGTATATTAGGTAAAAAAGCATTAGGTTTTGCACTGACATCGAGTTCTTTACTCAAATAATAAAAACGTTGCGGGTCTGGCAGTACAAGCATTGCCGCGTTTTTAACTGCTTGCTGTTCTAAATTAGCCCAATGATTGTTAGGCCAGCAGCTAGGAAATTCATCATTAAAGTAAATAAATGGACACTTACTTGATTTAGCAATAATGTCTGCAATATAAGCACCGATTTGACCTAAGCCAAATACACAATAATAGCTGCTTGGCCATTGGAACTGGAATGCTAAAAAAATAGACTTAATTTGGTTTAGTTTGCTTTGCAGAGGCAGTTTAGGTTCTTTGAAATACTTAATATTAACTGTATCTGGTAACAAATTACTATAGTTAGCAATTTGCTCCTCCCAAAGGTAAAGGTCTATATTCCAGCCCATCTTTGCTAAATAAATCACAGAATTCAACGCAAAGGGCATTGTATCTAGCCTTGCTGCATTCACGTGATGTGGATAATGCACAAAGGCAATTTTTTTATGCTTCATAAACTGTATACAACTTTCAACGGAATTAACTTTAACCGCACGACACTTGGCACCCTTTTGTTGCAATTTGCAAACACGCTCGATTCAATGTGATAATTATTGCATAATACATCATTAAATTAAGTATTTTTAGTATAAATAAAATTTTGGCTACAGATTTCAGACTGCTTGAAGAACTCGGAAATCTTACCGAAAAGTTATATAAATCACATTTTCAGTGCAGATGTATTGTAATGGTTTATCCCAGGTTTCAATAAGTATTTGTGGTAAATATGCGGATTCAAACACAATGCCGATAGTTGGTATAGATTGCCACTCAGACATACTAAGCATTCGGTCATAATATCCGCCACCGTAACCTAATCGATATCCTTTGTAGTCACAAGCAACGCATGGTACTAAAATCAGGTCAACTTCGCTACTGTCAATTACAGGAGCATTGCTATCTGGTTCAGTGATACCGTAGGCGCCTATGTTGATGTTGTCTCCAGGTTTCCAGAGGCGCCAAGATAAATGTTTTCCTACGCAGCGAGGAAAACCCCAACGGTAATTAGAGTTTGAATATAAAGGACTCAAATCAGGTTCGCTACGGAAACTGAAGTAAGCAAGGATTGTTTTGGCTTCTGTCAATATATTAGAGTTAACCAACTGCGCGCAGATGCTATTACTTTTTTCACGCCACTCGGTTAAGGGTAGTGTAGCGCGCGTTTGCAACAGGTTTTTACGAAGCAGTACTTTGTCAAGCAAATAATTGACCTAATTCACTCTATACAATTTAATATGTAATTTAAAAATTCAGCACTATGTTCAACGCTCTTGCAATCGATTCCCAATATTCTTCTTCCAAGACTCCTGCTAAACTCAGAACTCGGCTATTATCAATACTACGAATTTGTGCAACATCAATGTAACTAATTGTAACACGTGTGTTTTTTGCCCGAACTAGAAAGCACGCATTAACTAACTACCAAAAAGTTGACAATCGCTATCATAGTTGTTACACCCCTTAAGTCTCCTTACCATGACTGCTACTATAAATTCGTCTACCAACAAGAAAGCTTGGGCAAATGTTATGTCCCAACCAGCAAAAGAATTTACTCATACTCCATTACCTACTATCTCAGGTGAAATACCGTCGGGCTTGCGTGGTACTCTTTACCGTAACGGACCAGGTAGATTGGAGCGTGGTGGTGTTCGTATGGGACATTGGTTTGATGGAGACGGCGCCATTTTAGCCGTCAACTTCACAAATTCTGGCGCCAGTGCAGTTTATCGCTATGTTCAAACTGCTGGTTACAAAGAAGAATCTACTGCCAATAAGCTAATATACGGTAACTATGGAATGTTGGCACCTGGTTCAGTTTGGAATAAGTTATTCAAAGGTCTGAAAAATGCTGCTAATACTTCGGTTCTAGCACTGCCAGATAAATTATTAGCTTTATGGGAAGGTGGTAGACCTCACGCTTTAAATTTACAGACACTGGAAACTTATGGAGAAGAAAACTTAGGCGCCTTGGGTGATAAACTACCTTATTCTGCTCACTACAAGCGCGCCGCAGATACAGGTGAAATTTATAATTTTGGTGTTACTCCCAGCTTAAATTCAACACTACATCTATATAAAAGTACTGCCAGCGGTCGAATTATTCAGTCAAAGGAGCATCATATTGATGGTGTGCCCCTAGTCCATGATTTTGTTCTAGCTGGACAGTACTTAGTATTTTTTGTTTCACCTGTACGGGTGAATTTATTAGCAGCAATTACTCGTTCAAAATGCTTTAGCGATGCAATCGAGTGGCTACCAAGTAAAGGTACTCAAATAATAGTTATTGACCGTCAAACGCTCGATATAGTGAGTCGTGGTGAAACTGAACCTTGGTTTCAGTGGCATTTTGGGAATGGTTATGTTGATGGTTCGGGCGCCGTAATTGTAGATATTGCTCGGTATGATGACTTCCAAACAAATCAATATTTAAAGGAAGTCGCAACAGGTGAAACACACACAGCAGCAAAAAATTACTTATCGCGCGTTTGTCTCAACCCTCAAACTGGTAAAGTCAGCAAAATTGAGAAATTATTTGAAGGGGGGTGTGAATTTCCGCTTGTTCCATCTGAATATGTAGGCAAAGAGTCACGCTACACGTATTTATCAACATTTCGACCAGGAACTGATATTAGTAAAGAGGTATTAAACGCAATTGGACGCTATGACCATCAGAAGGGCACCTTTACAATGGCTGATGTGGGAGAAAATCGTTACCCTTCTGAACCAATTTGTGTCAAAGACTCAGAAAACCCATCACAAGCATGGGTAATTACCGTTGTGTATGATGGAAAATCTGATGCTAGTCAGGTTTGGATTTATGATGCAGACAGATTAAACGATGAACCTGTTTGTAAACTTGAATTACCAGGCGCCGTACCTCACAGTTTTCATGGTACTTGGAAAAACTCTTAGAGTAATCCAAAAATTAAATTATCCGTAGGATAGGCGTCTCGCCTGTCCTACAGATGAACGGACAGGCGAGACGCCTATCTTACATGATTTATTTGGGATGTTTTTTTAATTGGAATACTCTTTTAAACTTACGCCTCTACATCCAACTAACTTACTCCTCGTAACTTACGAGTGTTGTCAACCAAACTTTGAGCAAATTGATCAAATCTTTGAGAAAGTTTTTCGTCTAAAAGTTTACCTTCAGGGCTAAAAGCTTTCCATGCTTGACCAATAGCTATCTGCTCAAGGATAGACCATGTGTGAGTCCATCTGAGAATCACTCTCAAATCGTTAAGTGCATTACTATTTTGTTGTCCACCCAAAATACTAATAAATCCTGCGACTTTGCCAGATAATTGCTCAAAGCTCATTAAATCAAGAGCATTCTTCAGCACTCCGCTCACACTGCCATGATACTCAGGAGTAACTAAAATTAACCCATCCGCACCGCTAACTGCATCCTGCATCCGCTTCACATCTGGATAATCTGGGTACTCATCTCCACCATCACAGAATGGTAATTTTATCTGCCGTAAGTCCAATATCTCAACCTCGGCGCCGAGTGCTTGAACTCGTTGTGCAGCTAATTCCAAAGCCATCTGCGAATATGAATCTTTTCTAAGACTACCCGCAATTCCGACAATTTTCACCATAATCTATCACTCATTAAACAGTACTAAGGACTTTAGTTTTTCCTCAAACAACTAACTCATAATCGTTATGACTTCATATTAGCAACTAAATGTGAGATTGTCAAATTACGAAGAAGAGAGTAAAAGTACTAATGATGAGTTCGGCACCTTTCTCTGTGTAGAGACGCGATTAATCGCGTCTCTACGTGACGGGTGTGGTAAAAATAATTACTTTGTACTTAATATATTATGACAATGCACAGGCGGGGACGCCTGTGCTACGGGATAGATTATTTGTTTAAGTTGATGGGGGTGATGTGGGAGGAAAATTTAGTTAACAATAAATAGTGATGTCTTCCCCACAATCAGCGAGATAAGTCAAAGCTTTAAAACGAAGTTCTATTAATTGTTCGTAGAAAGGATTTAGTTTACATAGAGGGGGAATATGAAGAATTGTACGCTTGAAGAGTGTAATGTTTCGTTCAAATGGGCAAGTAGCGGGTATGAGTTGGCAAAGAAAATGTGCTTTTTGGAAATCGTTAATTTTTATTGATTCCAGCCATTGACGAACAGGTAATAAGATAAGATTAATCATAATATGCAGAATTAACAGGTAATGGGTAATTTGGTTGTACTTTTAAGCAGGCAACAACTAAGCAGGCAACAATAATTTCTCAATTAGGAGACGCTCGGTGTTGGAGTTACTATCCATGAGTAAGTTTTTTGCTTCTTCATTGACTAATAATTGTCCACAGGAGTTAGAACTGAAATCTTTACCAAGTACAAATCCGGCTTGCAATAGTTTTTTTATTGTTATTCCACTTACTGCTTCTAGTATGTAATTACAGGCTTTGAGATTGGGAAAGTTTTCTATAGTCCAATGAAAAGCCGCAATATCTATTTCAGATAATTCAAGGATTGCCGCTGTGAAAACGTTTGCTGTATAATTAGAGCCTAATAAAGCGCAAAATGTTTTTTCGCAAGACTCAACGCGCGTTTTATCGCGCATTTTCAGAACATTAATTGTTTTCGTTAGGCTGAAGTTAAATAATTCTAAGTCATTTTGTGCGTACATAATTTTACTACCTAAATCTCAGCTATAAAAATTTGTTATATGCAGGCGTTAACAGCAAAAGTTGTTTTCTTTTCGCTTACCTCTGAGCTTAAAGACCAATTATGCAGAACTTGTGGAGATAGGTCTACCTTCACAAAACTTTACAATTTTAATATTGTTATTTACGACCTAAGACTGATGTAATAATTCATTAAACTAGAATTTAGTCCTATCAATGATAGGCACCTTTACAAAAGGTAATGATTTGAAGGAAGCTATTTCCATCTTAGGGCTGATGTAATCTGAGCGGGTAGCTTCATTGCTTTAAAGGGTTTTGTTATAATTGCTCGTACTCCCAGTTCCTCAAATCGTCGTTGGTCTGCGGCTTGTACTTTGGCTGTTAATAAAATTACGGGTATAGACTGAGTTGTAGGATTTGACTGCAATGCATTGAAGGTAGCAATACCATCCATATCAGGCATCATTACATCTAGCAGGATTACATCTGGTTGTTCTGTACTAGCTTTTGCTAAACCCTCACTTCCAGAAGCAGCAGTGGAAACTTTCCAACCACCTACTGCTTTCAGGGCAAGTTCAGCTACTGCTCGAATATCAAATTCATCGTCAATGATTAGAACGTGTTTCATAAGTAGGGTGCGTGACGCTACCAAAATTTTAAAACGAAGCACGAGTCTAGTGGCGTCACGCACCTTACTAGTTTTCAATTTTGAATTTTGCCTTTAATTATGCGGTTAAGCAAGATAATTACTCGCTGCTCAAATTCTTGTGGAGAAATACGTCCTTTGGTAAAATATACAGTCTGACCAAGTTTTAATCTTTGGCGGTCACTTTCATTTAAATCTTGCGCTGTATATACAACTAAAGGTACGCGACATAGGCTGTTATGTTGCCGTAACCAGTCTACTACCGCAAAACCATCGTACTCTGGTAATCCTAAATCAAGTACTAATAAGTCAGGGATAATGTTTTGACTAACCTGAAGCGCTTCTCTTCCGTTAGGTGCATGGAAAGTTTCGATACCGTGACGGTTGAACATGACAATTAGCACCTGCGCTAAATCCCAGTCGTCTTCTATAATTAGGACTTTGAGACTCTGATTATTTTTAGCTAGTGCTTTCTCTAATGCTTGGCACAATAACTTTAAATTCGGTGGTTTGACTATCCAGTCGCTAACACCCACAGGTAAGTTCTCATGAGAGTCAGGAAATAATCCACTGAGGATTATCACTGGAATATTTTGAGTATCTGCTCGCTGTTTCAGAACTGCTAAAGTTTCCCATCCGTCTATACCAGGCATCATTAGGTTAAGAAGTATTACGGCAGGATGTTGTTGAACTGCGATCTCTAACGCTTGTAGTCCTGATGCTGCTGACAATACACGGTAGCCCTCTCGTTTTAGCATGGTTTGAACGACTGCCCTAATATCTGGGTCGTCGTCACATTGTAGTATTAGTGGGGCGCCTTCATCAAAATTTACAGTTTCGTTTTGGGGTTCAGGTAGCGTTGGCAGGGTAAAAAAGAAAGTGCTGCCTACAGCTAATGTGCTTTCAGCCCAGATTTGTCCGTCATGATATTGTAAGATGCTGCGACAAATTGCTAAACCTAAACCCGTTCCACCTTTTTGACGCGAGTCAGAAGCATCAACTTGTTGAAAGCGTTCAAATATGGATTCTAATTTATTATTGGGTATACCGCGTCCTTTGTCTTGAACTTTGAACAGAATGTAGCGATTATTTTGTTTTATTTCTGCGCTTAACCAAACTGTGGAACCACGAGGGGAAAATTTAATCGCGTTACTAAGTAAATTGGTGAAAACTTGAATAATGCGGTCGCTATCTGCCCAAATATTAGCTTCAAGAGGAGAAACTGATAATACAATTTCTGCTTGCTCTGCAATTTCTTCTACCACTTCTATTGATTGAGTCATTAAGTCGGCAATATTGCAGATTTGTTTTACCATTTGAATTTTACCAGACTCGATACGTTCAATATCGAGAATGTCGTTTATTAAGCGCACTAATCTATCTGTATTATTGGCGGCAATATTCAACATCCGCTTTTGTTCTTCGGGCTGATTTTGCAGTATACCACTTGCTAACAAATCTAAGGCGCCAGAAATTGAGGTTAGCGGTGTTCGTAACTCGTGGCTAACAACTGAGACAAATTCCTCTTTAAGACGTTCCACTTCCCGACGGTCACTAATATCCTTCATAAAGCAATAGTGACCGATGAATTCCTGTTGCGGGTTGTAAGCTTTGACCATTACGATTTGTTTGTCAAAAACAGAACCATCTTTCCGTACAGCTCTAGCTTCAATTTCGACTTTGCTAGTAGTGAGCATTTGATGGTAGGCAGTAATAACTTTTGCTAGGTCTTCAGGATAAAGGGTTAGCTGCCATTCCACACCAATTAATTCTTCTGGTTGATAACCAAGCATACTCGCATACGCTGGGTTGACTTTTATATAACGTCCAGAAGTGTCCAACTGAGAAATGCCTTCTAATGCACATGAAAGCGCGTTACTCATCGCGCGTAGTTCTTCTTGCGAGCGTATTAGTTCTTGACGCTGGTGCCGTAATTCTTCATTTGCTGTTGCTAGGTCTATAGTTCGTTCCCTAACTCGAATTTCTAAATCATCATGAGTTTTGCGTAAAGCTTCTTCCGCATGTTGCCGTTCTGTGATTTGTTGTTGTAACTCTTGGTTCGCTGTTTCTAACTGTGCTGGGCTCGGTAGTGCTAAAGCTTGAGGGATTAAATATACTAACACTATTGCGGTATATGCCGAAATAACAGCTGTAATAGCTTTGATAATTCCTGATAGCCAATAAGTTGGATGCCAAAGCGTCCAAACTTCCATTAAATGAGTATTTCCACAAGCGACAATAAAAGCACCAAACAGTAGAAATACCCAGTTAAACGGTAAATCATGACGCTTTTGGACGAAATAAAACAAGGTTACGGAGATTGAATAATATGCTGTTCCAATCAACGCATCAGACATTACATGCAGTGATACTAGTCCCGGTTTCCAAAGATAGCAGTGTCCGTGAGGAATAAAGTAGTTTGTTGTAAAAAATTTATGTAATAATTCAGACATATAGCAGTTTAATTATGATTTTTAATTATGATTTTTAATTATAATTCTCAATTACTTAACAATCGATTTTGACCTGCTAGCTTTGTTTGTTCAAGAATTGCATTTGCTGTTTGGTACAAAGTTTCAACATCGGCGCCGTTTTCAGAATACTGAACAACACCCACATTGAAACTAACGCGGAACTGTTCGCCACTGTTGGCTGTAAACTCCAATTGACGTAAATTCTTGATTACTTCAGACAGGCGCCTATTACCTTCCATTTTTGTCATACCACACATTCCAATCACAAATTCGGCGCCACCCCAACGACCAACCACGTCCTCACTGCGGAAATTTAACCGTAAAATTTTACCTAAACGCGATAAAATATAATCTCCCACAGTATAACCGTACTGCTGATTAATTTGCTTGAAGCTGTCCACTTCCACAATTGCAAAACAAAATGATTGATGATAGTCTTGGCACCACTGTATACAACGAGTTATTTCTTGGATAGACTTAGGACGATTAGTAAGACTAGTTAATGCATCAGTTTCAGCTAAACTTTTCAACAAACGGGTTCTCTCCAAACGGTTAAAAATACGTGTTACTAATTCAACTTCGACAATTGGCTTATTAATGTAGTCATCGGCGCCTGCTGCAAATACCTGCTGCCTTGTTTTAGTGTCCTTATGTGCCGTCAAAAACAAGATTGGGAATGCGCTCCAACGGGGATCACTACGGGCAACTTTGCATAAATCGATACCATTAACTCCAGGCATTTCTATATCTAAAATTAATAAATCTGGATTTATGGCTGTTATTGTATCCCAAAAGCGCAAAGGATTATCAAGGGTGTAAACTTTCAAACCCCAAGGTGTAAGTACAGTTTGGAGAGTAGTTAATATGCGGGGATCATCATCTACAATCATTACTTTCGCTTCTGCCGCGCTTTGATTTTGATTTTGCAGCGCTTGAGTAACTGTTTCTAAAACTTGAGGTTCTGATACAGGCTTTTGTAAAATCCTACGTCCACCAAAACGCGCGATTTTTACGCGGTCAATTAAACTATCTTGTGCAGTAGTAACAATAACAGGTAATGGAGAAGTGCGTTTTGTTAAATCTTCGAGCAAAGACAAAGCTTTTTCTGTATCATCCCAGGAAAGGTCAAGCAATACAACATCAGGGCAAATATCTATAATTAGCTGCTTGGCTGCAATAAGGTTAGGAGTAACTTGGACTTGCATACCCCAACTACTTGCCTGGTTTATTAAACTACGTGTAAATTCAGTATCTTGGTCAATAATCAGCAATAAAGGACGTTTATTTAAGCCTGTCTGGTCTGATAACTCGCAAATATTCTCAGTATTTATACTTTGCAGACAGTCACGCAAAGTACCAACTAATTGAGAAAAGTGAATTATTTGAGAACTATCGAGCATTTCTTCATTTAAAAACAAAGATTCTATTTCACCAGCTAAACAAGAACCTTTATCTGAGCCAAACATTCCTAGCGAACCAACTAGTTTGTGAGCTTCTTGTTTTACTTTTGCTCGCAACTCTTCACCAAGCAATTTATCCTGTAATAAAATTGTGGAAGCTTCTTCAATTAAAGCAACACGCTGGCTGAGAGTTTCTGCGACCTGCTCCCATACTTGAGAAACACCAGTTGCAATTTGATTATCCTGCGGCAAGTCCTTCTGACTATGGATTTTGGATTTGAGATTTTTTTTCTTTGTTTTTTCGACTGTTTTTTCGACTTCTTTATCGGTTGTTTTCAAACGATAACCAATTCCATAAACAGTCTCAATTAAATCGCTCTTTAGTTCCGCAGCTTTAAGTTTCTGACGCAAACCCTTGATGTGTGAACGTACTGTATCATCTGAAGGAGGTTCTTCAAATGACCATAAATGTTCAATTAACATTCCGCAGCTAAATACTCGCTGTGTGTTTCGGAGAAAAAGCTCAAGTAAGCTATACTCCTTGGGTGTTAAGTGTAAAAGTTTTCCGTTACAGGTAACTTCGCAAGTACTTGGGTCGAGTTGTAGGTTTTGCCATACAAGCTTTGGTGGCAACGTCGAACCACCTCGACGCAATAGAGCGCGTATACGAGCCAATAATTCTTGAAAATCAAAGGGTTTGGCAAGGTAGTCATCGGCGCCTGCATCCAAACCCATAACTCTGTTAGTGCTGGTGTTCTGGGCTGTTAATAAAAGAATTGGTGTTTTGTTGCCTTGTGAGCGTAATTTTCGACAAAGGCTAATTCCATCAAGCTTAGGTAACATTACATCCAGCAATATCAAGTCATAATTCAAGCAATCTATAAGCTCCAAAGCTGCTTGACCATCGGGAGCAAAATCAACGGTATAATGCTGGTCATTCAAAACTTTGACCAACTTCCCAACAATTAAATCATCATCTTCAACTACGATAATTCTCATAGCGATTCTCTGTAACATTTTTTACATAATTTTTCGGATAGTTACGGCATTGTATTTTATTACTACTTTTTACTTAAATTTACCTACCATCAATCCTTTTTTTATTCTAGATGCTAGTAAATGCCTCAAAGGTTAAAAACAAGTAAATCTCAAATATCAGCACTCTCTTAGGCGCCCAATAGTAAGCTTGTGGGATGGGTGTCCAATCTTCAGGACGGACGTGACTGTTTGAAATTTTACTTTTACTTAAAGCCCCCAATGTCTAGAGGGCTTTATAAAATAGGTTTATTGAGCCTCCAACCAAGCCTGTAAATCAGCTAAAGAAGTAAAATCTAATAAAGCCTCACCTAGATTTTCGAGAGTTGGTAAGTTATTTCCGTTAACTATTCAGGTAAGTGCATGAGACGGCGCCCAACATTATTCTTGTTACGATTGACAGTAAGCGTGTTAGTACTATTCAATCTACACGGTTGTACAACTGCTCCTATTATTAACAGTATACAAAATGAAACAGTACAAACTCCGGCTTTAGTACGTGCAGAGGCGCCACCAATACGCACACCCAGGTCAGCACAAGCAAGTAATATGTTTACTTGGCGCAATGTGAATATTCAAGGAATGGGTTATGTAACTGGTTTAGTAATTAATCCAACTTCACCTTACGATGTATATATTCGTACTGATGTTGGTGGCGCCTATCGTTTCGACCGTAAGAATAAAACGTGGTTGCCGTTGATGGATATGTTTGATACTAATTTTTCTGGTGGTGGAATTGGTGTAGAAAGTATTACTGTTGATGGATTGACAAGTCGTGTTTATGCTGCAGTAAATCGTAAGAATTCAATTTTCAAAGATGGTGAGAAACCAAAGTATAAATATTTGGGTGAAGTTTTAGTATCTAATGATAAAGGTAATACATGGCAACCAACTGGTTTGGGAAAGCATAATATTTACGTTGGTCCTAATCAAGCATACCGTTCAGATACAGGAGAACGGTTAGCTGTTGACCCTAATAAACCTGACTTAATTTACTTTGCTTCTCGACGTGATGGTTTATGGAAAAAAGACGGTAATAATGATTGGACGCGCGTTACAGGTAATTTACCCGAACCAAGTAGCTTACCAGAATATCAAAAAGACGGTAAAGACAATAAAGATATAGCTGGTTTTACGTTTGTTGTATTCGATAAAAATAAAAGAGTTACATATGTAGGTGTTCATGGTAGTGGAGTTTGGCGCAGTACTGATGGTGGTAATTCATGGCAAAATATGAATAGTGGTGCCAAAAATCCTCTACGCGCGGTGGTTGCTAGTGATGGAACATTATATGTAGTGTTTGGAACTTGGGGTGGTAACGGTCAAAACACATCAGGAAGTATCCACAAATATAGTAATGGTAGTTGGACATCTATCACACCTGATGGAGAAGGAAAAGTATATTCAGCTATCACCGTGCAACCAAATCAACCTAACACAGTAATGGCAGTTGCCGACAAGTTTGTTTATATGTCTACTAATGGTGGACAAAATTGGAATAAACAAACAATGTATATGGGCGCCTACGATGCAAACAATCCGTCATATCAAATCAACCCAACTGCACCAGGATACTATCAATCTTACGCTTCAACAGGCGCCGCATCAATCGTAATTGACCCAAGTAATTTCAAAAAAGTGTGGTGGACAAATGGTTGGGGTGTCGCAAGTAGTGATGATGTCACAGTCAAAACACCTGTTTATAAATGGTTGATGAATAATTTAGAAGAATTAGATGTCAACATGGTGCGAGTTCCACCCAAACCAAAAGCACAAGGAGGCGCCGACTTATTGAGCGCAACACAAGATAAAATTGGGTTTCGCCATGTTAGTCGTTATCAAGTACCAACAAAAAGTATTAGCCCACAGGGTATAGCAATAAATCCGAGTTATAAATGGGCAAACCCTGACTGGCGCGTATATCCCGTTCCATTTCCTCACGTCGCAGGTGCAACAGGAATGGATTTTTCGTATAATAACCCTGATAACGCCGCTTTTGTAGGTTTTCATCAATGGCAAGGGTCTTGGGGTATACATGGTGTAACTAATGATAACGGTAAAACTTGGAAAGCATTTGAGTCTATCCCCACAGAAGAACTTTGGAAAAGTGATAAGTCAGGGAAAGAAAAAGTTTATGCTATAGCTGGACAAATTGCTATGTCCCCAACAAATCCAAAAAATATGGTATGGGCGCCGACTTGGGGTACATGGACTCACTATACGGTAGATGGTGGTAAAACTTGGCGACTCGCACGTAATTTAGATAATGACCCCCCACCTCAACCGTTTGACGAAAAAAACAACGACCATCTTCACTATCAAGCTTTACCAAAGTCCTGGTCAAATACTATTAATCCTTGGTTGAGTTCATATATTTTAGCCGCAGATAGAAAAGACCCTCAAGGTAAAACTTTTTATTACTTCAATGCCAATAGCTTTTATTATAGTAATGATGGTGGCGCCAATTGGCATAAAGCAAGCGCCAATAATTTTCCTGGTTGGCTAATTCGTCCTGCAATTGTCAGTAACCCTACACAACAAGGTGATGTGTGGATAAGTTTCGCGCGAAACCCTGAAGATGTAAATGGTAATCCGTTGTATCGTTCTACCAATGGTGGAAAATCTTTTAATCAAGTTCCATCTGTCAAAAGCTGTGAATTTATAGCTTTTGGCAAAGGTAAATCAAATAAACAGCCGTATATTTACATATTTGGTCGTGTAGGTAATGCGACTAAAGACGCAATATATAAATCTGAAGATATGGGCAAATCTTGGAGTCGTATTAGTGACCCTGATACATTACAGTTTCCAGGTATTACTTATATGGAAGCTGATATGCGTACTCCAAACTTGGTTTATGTCGCTTTGACTGGACGGGGTATTATGGTGGGTGAAACTGGGCATCCGAATATGATGATGAGAATGCAACGATTTCGTTAACTTCTGTCACATTTGAAATTACTGTCGCAGATATCTACGATAACGTTGATTTTGAATCAGAAAAATAGGCAGCAGAACCATAACGGGATTATAGGGTAAAATTGTAAAAAAATGTTAAGGCTTGATTTGAATGAGTTTGTTTCTTTCTGGGCTAGGACTTTTTGTTACAGTACCAATGTTCTTAGTGGCATTGTATTTAATTACTGCTCGCCGTTATCAATCATCTAGCTCTGTAGCTAATTCCTATGACGAGTGGACTCAAGATGGTATTTTAGAGTTTTATTGGGGTGAACATATTCATTTAGGTCATTATGGTTCACCACCACAACGGAAGGATTTTTTGGTTGCTAAATCTGACTTTGTGCATGAAATGGTGCGTTGGGGTGGTTTAGATAAGTTACAGAAAGGCGCCACGCTTTTGGATGTAGGGTGTGGAATTGGTGGTAGCAGCCGCATCTTAGCACGGGATTATGGATTTGCAGTTACGGGTGTTACAATTAGCCCGCAACAAGTCCAACGCGCGCAAGAGTTAACTACTGAGGGACTTAACGCGAAGTTTGTTGTAGATGATGCGATGGCACTTTCTTTCCCAGATGCTAGTTTTGATATAGTTTGGTCGATTGAAGCTGGACCACATATGCCAGATAAAGCGGTTTTTGCTAGAGAATTAATGAGGGTGTTAAAACCTGGTGGAATACTTGTTGTGGCAGACTGGAATCAAAGGGATGACCGTCAAAAACCTTTGAATTTTTGGGAAAAACCAGTAATGCAGCAACTATTAGACCAGTGGTCGCATCCAGCTTTTTCCAGCATTGAGGGTTTTTCCGAGCTTTTAGAGGCAACGGGACTAGTTGAAGGAAACGTAATAACAGCAGACTGGACGCAACAAACACTTCCTTCATGGCTAGACTCTATTTGGCAAGGAATAGCTCGACCCGAAGGACTGGTGCGTTTTGGTGTAGCTGGTTTTATTAAATCTTTGCGAGAAGTACCTACCTTACTACTAATGCGGTTAGCATTTGGCGCCGGTCTTTGTCGCTTTGGGATGTTCCGCGCGGTACGGGGTAACTCTTTGCCAAAATCAATAGAGCAAGCAGTATCCCTTGAAACTTCTAGTCTTTGAGCTTCCTGAAAGAAAATATTAACAACCACACCTACTGCGACTTGAGGTTGCTGGATGAATATACTGTAAAAGCTAACTTGGTAATAACGAAAAGCAGTAGAAAGTATTTCAATAACATTTCTACTTTGCTTTACTCCTTATTCTAGTATCATTTATTACAATTTTTCTTTAATTAATAATTCTTTCTTTGCGTACTTTGCGTACTTTGCGGTTAATTTTTCTTTACCACAAAGACGCAGAGATCGCAGAGATAAGATTTTAGGGACTTCCAAAAATTAAATTCTTCATGTTGTGGAGTAGGCATCCTTGCCTGCTCTAAATATAGGCGGGCGAGGACGCCCGCTCCACAAGAAAATTTTGGAGATTTTTTTATATGGAAGTCCCTTAATCCTTTTGCAGTATAAGTTTTGTCTATAACCAATAACTTATCCGTTACATCCGTTACATCCGTTGCCAGTCTTATTTATGCGCCCATTAATTCCAATAATACCTCAGTTGACATTTTGCCACTAATGTCGGCGCCTTCTAATAAACTATCTGCTAAATCGCGTTTATGATGGTGGAGTTGGACTATTTTATCTTCGATGGTATCTTTCGCCACTAATCTATATATAGTTACTGGACGCTGTTGTCCAATACGATGCGCGCGGTCGGATGCTTGGTCTTCTACTGCTGGGTTCCACCAAGGGTCCATATGAATTACATAGTCAGCTGCGGTAAGATTTAAACCTGTTCCTCCAGCTTTGAGACTAATTAAAAATACGTCTCCTTCTCCTGCTTGAAAAGCATCAACTGCTTTTTTTCGGTTTGCAATTGGTGTACTGCCATCTAAATATTGATATTTTACCTTTTGTTTGTCTAAATAATCTCTGATAATATGTAAATGGTCTACAAATTGACTAAATACAAGTACTTTATGACCATTTTCTAATAAGTCTCCTAATACCTCTCCAAAAAGTTGCAGTTTGGCACTTGATAAGTCTATATTGGGATTTACTAAACGCGCGTTACAACAAGAACGACGCAGTTTCATTATTTCTGCTAACACTTGCAAATGTTTTTGACCTGCTGGCGCCTCTGTATCGGTAAGTTTTGATACAGCTTCACGACGCAGTGCTTCGTAAAACGCCATTTCCTCTTGACTCAATTCTACATGTAATAGGATTTCGGTACGCGATGGCAGTGATTCGAGAACTTGATTTTTTGTACGACGTAGTAAAAACGGTTGAATGAGTTTTTTGAGTTTGTTACGGGCGCCTGCATCTTGCAATTTTTCGATCTTGAAGGCAAAGCGTTCATTAAAGCTTTCAAACGAACCTAGTAAACCAGGATTAATAAATCTAAACAAGTTCCATAATTCTCCTAGATGGTTTTCTATTGGTGTTCCTGTTGTAATAAGTTTAAAACCAGCTTTCAAATTCATCGCTGCTTGCGAACGTTTAGTGGTCATATTCTTTATCGCTTGTGCTTCGTCTAGTACTATTGTTTGCCATTCAATTTGAGCCAGCATTTGTGAAACTTCTTCTTGCTGTAATAAACCGTAGCTACAAACCAATATGTCAAATGGTTTTAAGTTGTTGAGGATTTTTTGGCGACTGCTGTTATTACTACTATTACTAAACTGGATAATATTTAAAGTCGGTGCAAACTTTTGTGCTTCGCTGACCCAGTTCATACATACTGATGTTGGGGCAATAATTAAAGTTGCTCCTGAAGTCGCGCGGTTTAAAATTACAGCGAGTGCTTGTATAGTTTTTCCCAGTCCCATCTGGTCAGCTAAACAAGCACCAACTCCCCAATGTGCCAAACGCGACATCCATATAAACCCATCACTTTGGTAGTCGCGTAGTTCTGCTTGAAATGTACTTGGGACTTCAGGTTGCAGGTTTTTAATTTCTTTCAAACGTTGAATATGTTCTTGCCAGTGTTTATCTGTTTGAAGTTGACCTACTTCGTCTACAAAATCTTCCAACCCTAATGTTGCTAACGGATGAAACTTTACACCTTTACCTGATTTTTCCGAAAAAGTTCGTAATTCGTCAAGGCGCCTGCGGAAGGTTTGTGTCAAAGCTAAAAATTGACCGTCACCCAGTGGAATAAACCGACTAGGAGTTTTATCGAGCAGTTCCAACAACTGCTGCATATCTAACACTAAATCATCACTTAATTTTAACTCACCAGTGGCACCGAACCAATCAGACGAACGTTGAATTGACATTTGGAAGTCTTTCAAATCGGCGCGATGACGAACTCGTAACTTTTCGCCTTCAGGCCATTCTATAATAACCCTATCTTCTAATGCTTGCAGTTCTAATAAAAGTTCTAAACAGTCCTCTGGGTTATCTACCTGCCATTCTCCATCATTATCGAAGATGCGAGTTAAAGTTGGACATGCAGCGATAGCGTTATTTGTGAGTAATTTCTCTTCTTCTAGATTACGCTGTGTTTGCAGGCGCCGACTATTAATTTCGGCAATAACCGTTCGTCCACCCGAACCTGGACGATAGTAAGAACCACCACTACCAAACGGACAAGATAAAAAGCTGACTTTTAACCCTTCATACGATGGTAATAAATGAACGTGAGGAATTGTTTGTGCTGTAACGAACTCTGCATCAATCGTACCACCACCAATATCTGAATGTACAGTGACAATTTCTGAAACTCCTTCAATAGCTGCCAAAACTTGTTTTTCAGCAGTTGCGGGTACATTTAACTGACCAGAACCTAAAATTTCTGCAATGCGTCGGTGTTCTGGGGTTACTTCAATTATCTTGACGCGCGTTGGAGTTTCTTTAACTGCTAAAATGCCCTGCTTGTTTGATATACTCGGAGAAAATTCCAAACTCAACTGTCCGTCATTCCTCTTGACTATTAACTCTGGTTCTCCTTTAACAATTTCTACACGGTTTGCAGAAACATCATCCCAAAATACTAAAGGGTGTCCAATTAGGGCTAATAATGCTTTATCGTTAAATATATATTCAACTTTGCCATAGTAATGCGTATCGTAAGCTTGTATATAGCTACAAGCTTTAATATCTTGAGATGTCAAATAATTAAACTCGTCTAAATCCTTTTTTAAACGCTTCAAAGCTATCGGGCGCCCTTTACCCCATTCTCCCTTATTATTGACCTTTTGTTCGCGCGGTTGTAAATTACATTTGTTTGCATGATAATTAATAAACCATGCCAAACGTGTGCTAGTGTCTTTAACTGTAGGCACCAGTACTTCTTTTTTTAAACTGGCAAGCGCATTCAAACATAACTCCCAAGTGGGTTGAGGTTCGATTAATCCAACTATACTGTTAATAGCTTCTTGACGTATTGCTTCTGCTTGCTTATTATAATCAGCATCTGAAGTCAGACGAAACAAAAGTTCAGCACTTTCCATTGCAAACCAATTATAATCATTTAGTAAAGCCTCCGTATATAAGTTGTCTATCAAACTGGGTAAATACTTTTTCGCACTATCCACATCTACCCAGTAATGGCAAAGTGCAGAAAATAACGTTTCGATGCTAGTATTTTTATCAGGAAAAGATAAGCCAGTAGTTACAATAAACTGCTTTTGTGTTACATCACCTAATCGAACTTGCAGTAACATTTTTAACTGCGAGTAAACCATGCGTAACCAATGACCTGACTCGCGCGACATTATACTTGTATATTCCAAAGCTTCTTCTAAACGTTTCTGGGAACCTTCTTTTATTAAAGCCAGAATAAAAAATAATCCACCCAAAGTATTAAAATATCCATAACGTCTACCCCTAGCTTTCCTTACAGCCTTGAGTCCGTTAGTATAGTACTCTATTGCTTCATTAATATGACCACGTAAAAAACTCAGCCATCCCCAAAAAACATAAGTATTATCTTGATAAGATTTAGGTAAAGAACCTAAACACTGTTGCGCTTCTTGTAAACGACCTCGCAGTAATAGTTCTTCTGTTAAAATTAACCTTAAATAATTTGAAGAATGTGTACTACCACTAAAACACTCTTGTCGAAGCAACTCAAACGCTTCCGAAGCAGGAGATAGCTGTAGCATGGAATGAGACAAAACTACAGGCATACAATGTTCATATAACTCTTGTGGTAAAGTTTGAAACCACCGTGAGTCAAACGGGTTATTGCATACCAAATAAAAAACATCTTGTAAAGATATCTTCTCTTTAATCGAACTATACTGGTTATAATCAGTAATCTGTTGCTTGATAAAAGCAAGGTCATGATGGTAAAGACCGATGCGAACCTGCCGTATAAACTCCGTATTATCTTCAAAAAACCTTGGTCCGTGTTCAACAAGAGTGTCTATCGGTATCACCGTCTCAACTGTGGTCGCAAAAACCTCAAAACTTCCTGTTAACACTGCATCACGAGTAGCAATTTCTACCAGTAGTGGATTACATTGAAGCTCCAAGCTTTCATCTTTGATTAATAATTCTGCTCTTACTAACTCATCTATATATACATCTAGAGTTTTCTTTGTCAAAGATTTATTAATTTTCTCGGAACCGTTCAAAAGGGCGCCTGTTTTGGTGAAACAGAGAAAGAAGAAATTTTTGCTTACCGGGTGATAAATAACCGAAAACAGCTGCACCACCTTTTTCTCCTTCATGGGCAACTCTTCGTACACCACTTTTAGCTGCGCTCTTTTTCTTTTGGTCTCAACTTCAGCTTGGCTCATACGATTCAGGCGCCATTATGTTTCAACTTACTTATTGTATATTTTGCCTCACTTACTAATACACCATATATTAAAAACCTTTTTAAAAGTAGATATTTGGCATAGTACTAATATATTATATTGAAAACAGCTAAAACAGCTTTATGTCACAAACTGGAATTTTAGAATTAGCTCATGGAATTAGCTCATGAAAAACTCTACGAGTGTACGCGCGTTTTTATCACCTCGATCAAGAAGTGCAGGTATTAACTGAGCAAAATTATTATGTACTATTAAACACTTTTGTACTGCATTGGGTTTTTGCTCATTATCTCTATATTTGGCATTGGCGCCTGTGGTGATTTTAAGTTCCCTGTTAAATAAACTACGTGAGTTGACGAGAAGCCGATTAGATTTTGATTTCAGGCAAATGCAATTCATATTTATAAGACCTATGACAAATTATGGTAAATATTTATTAAAATAAGTTTCTGTGTCTTTGGTTATAAATTACACTTCTTTATGAAGAAAAACACAGTTGAAAACCCTTATAGAACAAATGTTTTGAGAAATTGCGTTTTTTTTCATATATTGCTTGCGCCGAAAGCTCTAGTGAGAACTGACATCTAGTCTAACCTTACGAACTAATTTTTAGTAGTACAAAGCCACGCAAGAAAGTTGCATGACTTTCTATTTTTTATAGTTAAAGTCTCTTTTTGGCGCCAGGTGTCAGCTTTTCGTAACTGTGTAAGCAGCTTATGTTTACAATCATCTAAATAAATGGTCAATCCCTATGAACACAAATTCAGACTTACCAAGTTATGAAGACCTATTTGGAGAACTAGACTTTAAAAAAGGTAATGATGCTCGTTCTGTATATTCACCAGCAGCCTATCTAGCAGATTTACTTCAACTTTTAGATGATAAGTTTAAAAATGCAAAGTTTGATCAAGTAAAACGAAGAGCAGATATAAAAAATTTACTTCTTGATGCCGAGAATACATACACCTCTATTCCATACCTCAATATTGTAAATGAGGTATTAGAAAATGCGTTAAAAAATAACCCGGAAATAGGCGGTAATGTGTATGACAAGATGAAAACTGCACAATATCCGTTTAATTTACCTTTTAACTTTGATAATGAAAGAATCAAAAAAATTCTTAATTATTTAAATATTAAATCGGAACAGCTATATAAACTGTTTTCTCTCCAAGTTGACCCAGATGTTGTTGCAAGAGAATATTTAGGGCGTTCTCTGGAAGAATATGATTTGATGATACGAGTTATCAATAAAGAAACCTTAAAAAAGTATTATAAAGATACACCATTTAATGATTTAAAGAAAGTGACACAGTTACTAAGTATAACTGAACTGTCGGGTCAAGAGTTAAGGGAACTTCTATACCAGGATTTAAGTGAGAGTACTAAAGATACTGCTTCAAAGCCAAAGCCAGAAAAAGTCAAAGCTTCTCAATTTTTCATTAATTATCAACTAAATGGCTATGCAAAATTAGATGATAATGAAGAAAATATAGTATGGCAAGAATTAGATAAAAACGAAATTACGATACCAATACCTGTTTCTTGGTATGAACGGGTAAATCGTTTTATCAGGATAGCCAAAAAAATAGGAATATCTTTTACTGATTTAGATATTATTCTTCGGAGTTGCTGTAATAATAAATTGGATGCTGAAGCGGTTAGAAATATTGCGGTAATTAAGCAGCTTCATGATTTATATGAACTACCCTTTGATGTAGTTTGTAGCTTTTTCAGTGACATTAATATCTTAGGGATAGGAAACGACGACGAACCTCAAGATTTGTTCAATAAAATTTTTAATTCAAAATTCGCAAACTTTGATAAAAAATATATCCTTGTTTCTGAATTTATATCTGAAAAATATTCCAATTATACACAACTTGTTTGTTCTGGAGACCTACTGTCTTTAAATAATAAAGAATATAGAATGCGATTGAGTAAAACCCTAAATATTTCTGACAAAGATTTGACTAATATAGTCATCAAATTTAGGGAAAGAGCAATTGATGAATCTAATACGTCACTATTGGCTAGTGGTCGGGATATAGGTCTACCTGCTTTATCATTATTATTTCGTGTTAGTAAGCTAACTGAAATTCTTGACATATCATATCACGATTTATTTAATTTATTGGATATATTAGAAAAAGACCCTTCAATTAGAACACGTAGCAATTTCAATATACTAATCAATCATAACACTCAGGAACATAATTGTTACAAAATTCTTCAGGAAAATAATCTACAATCTTCAATGTGGCTGGTGCAAGTATTATTTGCAGTCACGAATTGGATGCGCTCCAACGATTTTACAAGTGAGGAACTGAAGCTATTATTAATAGGTAGGTATAATAACCCAACAGAAGAGGAAAGTAACAGGCAACAAAAGATTAATTTTTTGAACAATCTTTATCAAAGCTTTAAATCAGTGATGTTTGGTGCAGATATATTACGGTCTGATTTATTTGATAGTCGTGCGACTAAGGTAATTCATTTTGCATTAACCCAAACAGATAGCAAACTTGTTTCAAAAAAAGATATTAGACTGGTGACATATGACCAAAGCGTTGCAGAACAATTGGTATACAAAGCTTTGCACAAGCTAGAAGTTGTTAGCAAAGAAGATTTTATCAATTTAGGTCTTGAACAAAAGATATTAGATAAAATCTTTAATAATCTTATAATTAAAGAGTACATAACTGCTGAAGGGCGCCTGAAAGAAGAAAAGTTTCCTCAGTCATCTGGGGATTTTCAACTAGAAACTGATTTCAGTGCTTATCAAGAAAAGCTTTTCACCCTTATCTATGATTTATTGACTGATGAAGATGAAGATATAGAAACCGAACTGGAAATTTCAGTTTACCCTTCCGATTTAGAAGTATTTGAAATTTCAGAAGCGCATCGAAATGAGTTGTACGACAATTTGATTTTCAATGGCTATCTTGATGAGGAAGGCAATATATTACAACCTGACTTTTTTACCTCGACAGAGAACTCTTCTAATTTTGAAGTCAATGCTAATATAGCAGCTTGCTCGACTAATGTTTTCAACCTCATATTTTCACAAGTAAACAAGTTTAATCAAGAGAGTCTTATTCTTGATGAAGATATTTTCTCGGAACTACCGCTAAAAGACTTTGAGATCAATGACTTGATTGAGAACTTGAAATTCAACGGATATATAAATCAAGAGTATATATTTACTAATAAATCTCAATTTTTAGTTCTGAAGGTAGAAGCATTTAAGCTCGCCTTAGCGTTCTATCCATATCGGCATAAAATACTCAATGCAATCAAACAATTGATAGATAAGTTTAAAGTTAGTTTTTATACTATAGCGAAGGAATCGATTGCTGAAATAGCCGATAAAATTGTGGCTGAACGGGTCTACAAAAGCATAGAAGCTGAATACCTCCAAAATGGAATAGTAAAACAGGATAAAAAAGACTTTTTCCTCGACCAAGAGAATGTGGGAGAGTTCAGACTTAGCTCCTATTTTACAAGCAATGATGCTGAAATAGTATTCAATACCATTGGTAATATTATCAGTGTTTCTCAAAAATACCAGATGACAACCACGGTTCTCGACGATCTAGATTTTAATCTCGAAGAGAAAGAAGAGTTAATTGAAGTATTGGAAACAAATGGCTACATTCTCGAAAACGGAAAAATACCTGAAGGTAAAATCGCATATTTCCTCAATATTAACAATGCTCTTGATTTTAGTTTAGATTCATTTGAAGACTACAATAAAGACATCTTCTTTGTGCTACATGCTATTGTAAAAGAGATAGATGTCAGTATGCGTGAGATTTCAGGAAAGATGAAAGAACTGGCAGAACAACAAGAAATTACTCTACTTGATGCTTTACAAGATGCTTTTGGCATACAGACCGAAATTGTAAAAGTAATTTGTCAACATGTTTTTAGAGGCGCCGGAAATATTGTAGAAGAGTTTTTAGTGCCTGTTTTGTCTGTAGTTGACTCGAATGATGCTATTAAGGTAGAGCCAAATAATCACAAATTCAATTTAGCATATAGAAGAATACAACAATTTGCTGTGCTGGCTTCTAAATTGAGGTTTGACAAAAAAGAGACGGAGGTCGCTTTTTACGAGCAAGACTTAGTTGAAAAATTTTCTGAGAAATTAGTACTTCCAGAAAAAATTGATAGGTTTGATGCCTTACTAGAAACTGAAGATATAATTTACCTCTTTAAAGACGGCAAATATTGGGCTTATTCAGCGGAAACTTATAACCTACTTAAGACCAAAGACAACAACATTACCTCACTTTCTGATAAGTTTGCAGGACTATCAAAGGTAGATGCTGCTTTTACAGATAACAAGGGAACATCATTCATTGTCTCTGGAAATAATCTTTATTATAAAGAAAAAGGAAGCAACAGGTGGGTAAAGAAAGACAGAGTATGGGGCAAATTGGAAAGTAACTTTGATAACCCTGAAAAAGTTGATGCGGCTTTTCAAGATGAGGAAGGTAAGACCTATCTCTTTTCTGGCAAACAATATATCCGTTATTCGGGTAACGATTATAGCCAAGTAGATGAAGGATATCCCTTAAAGATTGAGGAAAATTGGAAAAATGAATTGAGCAATGCTTTCTTGCCTAATAAATTTCAAAAATTTATAGATGCTGCGTTCCAAGGTACAAACGACAAAACATATTTATTCAAAGACAGTAAATATGTATGTTCCGATATGTCCAAAGAGATGGACATTAATCAAACCTGGGGAAAAGTAAAAAATAACTTTAAGGAGTTAAAGAAAGTTGATGCTGCTTATACTGATGGTGGCAACCTCTTTGTTTTCGTAGGAAACCAGGTGATTCTTTACCAAGATAGTATCGAAAATGATTGTGTTAAGGTACAAGAGGGTTTTCCAAAGAGTTTAAAATCACATTATTCCAATTTGCCAGTTGAGTTTAAAGATGGGGTGGATGCTGCCTTTAAGGGGCAGGATGGAAAAATCTACCTTTTCAAAGATGCTAAGGTTGCGAATTTTGAATCTACCAATGCTTCAATGACATTGGAGGATGTAAAGGGGCGTTGGGGCATTGTCAAAAATAACATCATTGAGAATGGCAGGGTAGATGCTGCATTTGTTAGTCTCGAAGGTAAAACCTATCTCTTCAGCGGCGACCAGTATTTTCAATATTCAGGTAGTGATTATTCCCAGGTGGATGAGGGATTCCCTCGTACTATTGCAGATGACTGGGGTGGTTTAAATACCGTTGATGCTGCATTTGTTCTTGACGGTAAAACCTATCTCTTCGGCAAACTTGCTACAGATACTAGTCGAGTCGTCTATGTTCGCTACTCCAAAAATGACTATACGAAACAGGATGAGGGTTATCCCAAGGCGCCTAACGATAATTGGTGGAACCTACCCTTTAACCTGGTTCAGGAAGGCGCCGATTTTAATAAAGTAGATGCAGTATTCAATGGCAGTGACAACAAAACCTACCTTTTTTCTGGTAACAAGTTTATATATTTTGATAATCAGCAGCGCTGGTGGTCTGAACCAGAAGAGTTAAGCACTCGATGGGATAGTATACCTTTTGCTTCAGTAGATGATGCTTTTACGGGAAGAGATGGCAAAACATATATTTTCTCTGGCACAGAATATGTTAGGTATTCTGGTTCAAACTACAGTAAGATTGAAGATCGCTATCCCAACATTACTAATAGATATTGGGGTCATGTGGTTAATAACATCGCTAAAACTGGAAAAGTAGATGCAGCTATTGTTGTAGAATCTCACGAAATCAAAGATGGTATTGAGCAGTCTACCGTACATACCTATCTCTTCTCTGGCAATCAATATTTCCGTTATCAAAGCAATCAATATAATGCGGTCGAAGAAGGGTATCCAAAGTACATTGTGAGTTCTCTCAAAGAAGAACCACGTTTCAAAAACCTGAAAATTTCCTATGATAATGGTATAGATGCAGCATTTGCCGACAAGCGTAATATTTATCTGTTTAAAGATGCAAAATGTTGTAGAGTTTCCGAAGTATTATACAAAAAATATGCAGCCCTAGGATTTACTACAGCAAGTTGTGCCTTCCTTGATGACGGTGCATTATTTCTGGAAGAAAATACAATCTGGAACCGATATAGCAGCTTAGAAGGTCATATAGTACAAAAAACATTGGTAGAACCTCCTGTTTTAAGAAATGTTCCTACCAAATTTAAAACTGGGCTGAATGCGGTTTTTGAGGGAATTGATAACAATACCTATTTGTTTAAAGGTCAAGATTGCTTTAATGTTTTATTGAATAAACAATATCCATTAAGCGAAGAATGGGGCAGGGAAAAAAATAACATATATATTCATAGCACAATTGATGCAGCATTTGTTGGACTTGACGGGAAGACTTACTTATTTAGTGGTGAGCAATACTTCACTTATTCAGGCAATTCTTATATTAATGCTGAAATCGATGGTATTCCAAAACTTATTCAAGAGCATTGGGGAGGATTAAGCAGTGTTACTTTGGCATTCGTAAAGGATGAAAAAACTTTCCTATTTGAGAAACCAAACAGTGAAGGAAAGTTTCGTTACGTATGCTATTCAACTGAAGATTACTCCAAACCAGACCGAGGATTTCCACAAATTGCCGATAGTAATTTTTTGGAAATTCCTTCTGTTTATACAGAAGATGGCTTCAGCAAGGTAGATGCTGTGCTTGTGGAAGGAGACAATATGTTCCTTTTAAGTGGAAATCGCTATATTCAATTTAATGCTAAAGAAAATCAGTGGGCATACCCAAAACCAATTGACAGAATATGGCGTGGCATACCCTTTAATAAGGACTCATTTAAAAGTATCGAAACGGCTTTCACTGGACGTGATGCCGCCACTTATTTCTTTTCTGATGAATATTACGTTAAGTATGAAAATAACACATTTAATGCTCCGGCGCCTATTAAGGACTATTGGGGAATTGTACATAATAATTTTGTTAACAATAGCCGGGGAAACAAGATAGACGCTGCCTTTGTCTTCCAAAAGGAGATAACTTATTTATTTTCAGGCGATCAATATGTACGTTATTCAGGTAAGAATTACCGATATGTAGATGAGGGGTATCCTAAAATCATTGCAAATAATCTGAGAACAGAAGCGGGTTTTAAAAATCTACCTGAAGAATTTGAAGATACTATAGTTAACCTGATTTCAAATAAGGTCAATACTGTTATCAATGCCGTCATTTCCAACAACAGTCATATCTATGTATTTATAGGTAGTCACTGTTACATCGTATCGCAAAGCCTAGACTTTGTTTATGATATTGATATCATAGGTAATATTAAGAATAATATTGTTCAAAACAATAAAGTCGATGCTGCTTTTGTAAATAATAGCGGGCAAACTTTCTTATTCTCCGGCGATCAGTGTGTTAGGTATTCCAATGATACATACGAATATGTAGATGACGGCTACCCGAAAGCTATCTCAACTGTGCTTTCTAATGAACTTGGAATACAAAACATTCCAGATACTTTCAAGTATGGCATTGATGCAGCGCTGAGAGGGACTGATGGTAATATATATCTATTTAAAGATAAAAATTACCTGAGTGCCGATTCTAACCCTAAATTAATTAAAGATAAATGGGGAAAAGTTAAAAACAATTTCATCAGTAACCCTGATTCAATAGACGCGGCTTTTGCCTCCCCTGACAAGAAGATATACGTCTTTAAGGGAGATCAATATATTAGATATACAGATTCTGAACAAGAATTTGTAGACGAAGGGTTTCCAAAATTCATCAAAGACAACTGGGGTAACTTACCCGTCAACTTTGAAAAATCTATCGATGGAGGTTTTGTTTTTGAAGGAAAAACTTACTTGCTCAAAGTAGATGACTATGTGCGATACTCAGATCATAGCTATCAGCACATAGATAGTATTTATCCCCAAAAATTCAAATACAGGTGGGGCAACTGGGCTGATTATCTCTTAAGCGATATCAAAACAATCACTCGGTTTAAGCAGTTACAGGAAACTTATAGCAACACAGAATATACCTTAACCGATTTCTTATATACTCAGCAAGGTTCGGTGAAAGACCCCTACAAAATGCTCTCTGAAATTTTTGGTTGGGATATTGATGAAGTCAAATGGTTAAAGCGGAACAATGGGTTTTTAATGACTGACAACCTTTTTGAAGTCCGGTTTAACTTGGAAATGGTGATTAAGTTCTTTGAGGTATTTTCTATTACTGAAAAAATGGGCACATTCCCTTCAGAATTGTACAAACAAGTTTGGAAGAAGATGTATCCACCCGATGACTTAGGCGCCGCATCCGATACATTATACAAGCTCCTTGGGTTGATCAACAGCTAATAGTAAAATCTGAACACTCCAAAATCTAAAATCCCAAAATCTAAAATCCAATGTTAAATAACGAAAAAAACTGGCATATTCTTTCAAAACAACTGAACGATGAGCTTAATGTGATTAAGCGAGATGCTCTGGTGCCTTATGTCGTATCGGTTGAAGATGGGATAGAGAATGCTCGGAACTTATATGAACAGTTCCTGCTCGACGTGGAGATGGGAAGTTGCGGCACGACATCTAAAATTGAAGAGGCTATTGCAGCAGTACAATTGTATATTCACAGATATTTTGTAAATCTGGAAGAAATTTCTGTTAAAGAAGGCAAAAATCCTGATGAGATAAGGAAAGAACTAAAAAACTGGTGGAAATGGATGAAGAACTATCGCGTTTGGGAAGCCAATCGTAAGGTTTTTCTATATCCAGAAAATTATATTCGTCCGGAACTTCGTGATACTAAAACACCAGCATTTAAAACTTTAGAAGAAGATTTGCTGCAAGGAGAGATAAACGCATTAACAGTGCAAAGGGTTTACAAAAAGTACCTTGATGAATATACCGAAGTATCTCGATTAAAAATAGCAGGAGGCTATGTATATGATTTACCTGGGTCAAACGGCAAAAATAAACGTTTGGTGTTGTTTGGACGAACAAAAACAGACCCAGCACGGTTTTACTATCGTCTAGCTGAGTTTTTTGGTGGAGAAAAGGGTTCTACTTCGTGGAGTCCTTGGCTGAATGTGAATGTCCAAATCGATGCTGATAAGGTCTATCCGGTATTCGCCTTTGAGCGAGTATTTGTTTTCTGGACAAAGGTAGAAACTGTTGTCGATACCTCGACTAGTACCACTATTACAACTAAGCAGAGTAACGATACCCAAACGATAGCGTCAAATTCGCAGGCAACATATATTATAAAAATTTATTACTCTTTCTACAATCTAAACAAAGAGTGGCTCCCGGCACAAACATTGACTGCTGAAATCAAAGAGCAAACTGCGATTGAAAATGTTAAGTTATTCGTTGAAAATTCTGATAGATTGCAGATTACAGTTGAGGATGAAAGAGACAAAAAGATAATTATTAAAGAACACGAAAACATCATTATTAATTGTACTTATCAAGTCAAAAAACAAGAATTTAATGAGGCGTTTAGCCTAACACCTGAGTTGTACACCGAAAAAGCCAATAAACCAAAATTTGATAACAATGGTAAAGAAGTATTCAACGCTATATTTGATGATACGGAAATCATAGATGATAACAATGTGGTCATGTTTAATACCGCAGAAAAATCGTCTGAAGGCTTATGGTTTAGTTTCGATCATAAAGGGGGTAGCTTTTTATGTAAGCCTGATGTTACTCCTTTGGGAAACTATGTCTGGAAGAATTTGCGTGATAATAAAGATTCTTTACCTACATGGGACAAAATTGATGCAGCGTTTCAGGCACCTGATGGCAAATCCTATTTTTTCAATAATTCAGGAAATTACGCCATTATTGGTCCAAACGGGCTAACTACATCTAAAACTCAGTATAGATGGGGTAAAGTACGCAATAATATTGCCGAAACTGGAATCATTGATGCCGCATTCGTTGATGGTAACAAAACTTACTTTTTCAGCGGGAATCAATACTTAGTTTATACAAATGGATACGAACTGGCAGATTCCGATTATCCTAAAACACTAAATAGTAATACAGAAGGTCTACCTCAATGGGATAAAATTGATGCAGCATTTAAAGGAACTGATGGGAAAACGTATTTTTTTAATCAAACAAGAAAAGAATTTGTAGAATCTAGCAATTTGAACAAACCAATTGCGACCAATTCAAAATGGGGGAAAATAAGAAATTCCTTTACTGCACCTGATTACAGGATTAATTCTTCACTAGTCGAACCATCAGTAGATGCAGCATTTGTATTTGGCAACTATACATATTTAATAAATAAAGAGCAGTTTATTAAATATGCAAATAGTGACTACCAATTTATTGAAAATGGCTATCCTAAACCGAGTAATCTTTATACTGTATTAGAAGACTTAGGATGTAGAAACAACAATAATTTATATAGAGATGAAGATATTACTGCCGCCCTGGATATGGGGTCAACTGTATATTTCTCGTGTGTACATAGCCAAAACAATCGTCGCAAGAATTATGAATTTAGCAATGGCAATATATCAGAGACAAATATTACAGGCGCCTGGACTGCTGCTTTTGCAATAGGCAATACTAAATACATATTTCAGGAGAATCGGTTATCTGTATCAAATGGTAGAGAAACCACAACTCCTTTAAACTTTTCTGTAAATGCAGCATTGGTTGGAAAAGATGGGAATATATACATCTTTAGAAATAGAGAATACATAGTGTTTCCAAATATAGGAATTAATACGGAAGTAATAGTTAATAAGATTAATCAATGGGCTGATAGCAAAGCAAATAGTGGAAAATGGGGAAGAATACGCAACCGTATTGCTGAACAAGGTATAGTTGATGCCGCATTTGTTCATAGCGGTAAAACCTACTTTTTTAGTGGAAATGAATATCTGGTTTATTCTACAAACTACGATTTGGCAGATGAAGGATACCCAAAACCAATTATAACAAATGGTGAAGGTTTTCCTGCCTGGAATAAAATTGATGCAGTATTTAAAACTATAGATAACAAGATTTACTTTTTTGATAATGCAGCCAAACAATTTGTAGAGTCTGGCAAATTAAGTGAAAGAAAATCTACTAAGGAACGATGGGGAATCGTCAGAAATAATTTCACAGAAACTGGAATTGTAGATTCCGCCTACATTAATGGCAATAGGTTATTTCTAACAAGTGCTAACCAATTCATTCGATATACGCTTTCTTCCGGGAATGAACCCGGTGAATTTGTTGATAAGGATTATCACAAAAATTTCAGTTTACTGGGCTTAACAAAAGTTTATGGGGCTTTTGTTTACAATGAAATAACCTATCTTGTTGGAGAAAACAGATTTCTAAAATTTACCAAAGTTGACGATCGCGTCTTTAGTGAGGGCAGGAGGGAAACTGGTAAACTAGGCGCCTTGTTGAACGACATGGGCTTTGCAAATGTTCCTCCTGATTACCAGAACTTACAAATTCATGGCGCCTATGTCTATAACCAGGTACTTTACATTTATTCTCCTGGTTATGTATTAGCGTGTTCATTAACCGATAAGCGCATTACACCCCTCGATACTTCTAGCAACTCTTTTCAGCTTGCTTATGTAAATGAAGCAGGCGCCTTGCAAAAAGCAACAAGCTCACCTTATGATGCAGCGTTTGTAGCGGGAGGTAAATTTTACCTGTTTAAAGGTAATGAATACATAGAATCAAGTAAAATACCTGCAACATTTAATGATATTGACTGGAAAAACCCTAAAAAAGTAACAAATATATGGGGAATTAGTAAGATTGATGCATCCTTCAGTCTTAACGGCAAAGTTTATTTATTCTCGAATGACCGATATTTTAAACTGGAGGGTTCAAACGAAATTGATACGCTGACTGAATTTAAATACATTCAAGGCAACTGGGGCAACTTACCTTATGAGTTGAGGACAGGATTTGATGCAGCGTTTCATCGAGGAAATGAGCTATTTTTCTTCAAAAATAATCGATACATCAAGTATGAAAATATCACTGACGCTCGTCGTGCTAAACCATATGAACTAGGGGATGTCAACTATGAAATTGTCCGGCTAACCACAAGCACGGCTTATAAATTGAATCAAAAATTACTTTCTGGTGGTGTACAGGCACTATTAAACATCAGCACACAGGAGACTGATGAATTGCCTTCATTTAGTGATAAAGAATCTTCCGCGACAAATATTAAGGTGAAAACAGGAAAAATCGAAAATCTACCGATTAGTTCGCATCTTGATTTTAACAGTGCTAATGGAATCTATTATTGGGAAGTATTCTTTCATGCACCATTCCTGATTGCCCAATCACTGAATACTGGTCAGAAATTTGAAGAAGCTAAAGAGTGGTACGAATATATTTTTGACCCAACTGAACCTGCTAACTATTGGAAATTTTTACCATTCTTAGCGGTAGATATACAAGCGATTGTTGACTCAGGTAGAAGTTCGATCGCACAGCTAAAAGCACTGGGTATTAATGTAACCAAAGTTGAGACCAACCTTAATACTATATTTTCTAAGTTAGAACCGTTAGTTGATGTTTTTCAGTACCTTCGCCAATTATCAGCTACGGAAAGCGAATATCTTAAATCCCTGAATTTAAAAAACATTCGAGATGATTTGGAGGAATTAGTCCGTTCTTTGAACGCGGACAACGAACAAGTTAGTAAATTAATCAATAAACTCAGTGAACTAACAGGGGTAATTGAGAAGCTTTGGTATAGATATCAACTGATGCAAGTTGGTGACGCTGAAATTAATGCCTATTTAAATGACCCTTTCGACCCACATGCGATCGCGTCTTTACGTACAACTGTTTATCGTAAATCGATTGTGATGGGCTACGTTGATAATTTAATCGATTGGGGAGATATGCTGTTTCGTCAGTATACAAGAGAAAGCATTAATGAAGCTCGTATGTTGTATATTTTGGCATATGACCTTCTCGGTCAAAAACCTGCTAATTTAGGTACAAAAGTACTCTCAACAAGTAAGAAATACAGCGAATTAACAAATCCGTCTGATGACTATAATTTCTTGATCTCCCCAGCAACTACTCCCCATGTTGGAAGTCAGCCAATTACAATCATTCCGGGAACACCGAACGATAGTATCGCTAATCCTTATTTCTTTATCCCGGACAACTCCTTATTTGCTGATTATTGGGATCGAGTCGAAGACCGCTTATATAAAATCAGGCATTGCCAGAACATCATGGGGATTAATCAGCCATTACCATTATTCCAGCCACCCATTGACCCAATGGCAATAGTACAAGCTGTGAGTTCTGGTGCGGCATTAAGCGCTGCATTGGCAAGTATGAATATTTCCGTTCCACATTATCGCTTCAGTTTCATGGTGCGTAAAGCACAGGAATTGGTACAAAAGTTGAACCAGTTTGGCAACGATCTGCTAGGCGCCCTGGAAAAGAAAGACGCAGAAGAACTTAACCTGCTGCAAAATAGGCAGGACGGTGTGATTTTAGCAATGACGCGCGACATTAAAAAATCGCAACTCGAAGAAGCTCGCGAATCAGTCAAAGTGCTGGAAGAGAGTCTTCGTCATGCCAAAAGTCAGGTGGGATACTATCAGAAGTTGATAGCAGCAGGCTTGTCAGTTAAAGAGAAAACTCAACTCGATCTGATGATAGCAGGGGCTAGTTTAATGTATGCTTCTGTTGCTTTAAAAATCGCGTCGGGGATTATATACGTAGTTCCTGAAACTACTTTGGGTCCGTTCTCTCTAGGTGTTGAAACAGGAGGGAGACATTTAGGTGATTCTGTATCCAGTGCTGCTGAAGCAACGGAAATCTTGGGAGAAGCATTAAGTATGACCGGCGAAATTATTGGTATGCAGGCAAGCCAAGATCGCATGAAGGAAGATTGGCAATCACAGCTTGTTGCGGTTGAAAGCGATGTGATCCAGATAACCGCTCAACTAAATGGTGCTAGGTGGCAGGAAAAAATTGCCCAGCGCGAAATAGACATCTTGGAAAAAGAAATTGAGCATAACGAATCCATCAAGACATTTATGAAGGATAAATTTACTAGTGCTCAACTCTATCAATGGATGGTCAGCAAACTTTCGGGTATGTATTTCCAGACCTACAACATGGCTTATGATATGGCGAAGTCGGCGGAAAAAGCCTTCCAATTTGAGCAGGGGTATAAAGAAAGCGATGTTAATTATATCCAGCCTCTTTATTGGGATAACTTGAAAAAAGGACTACTTTCCGGTGAAAGCCTGAGCATGGATATTGACAAAATGGAAAAGGCTTACATCGAAACCAATAGCCGCCGATTTGAAATCTCGAAGAACATTTCTCTACTTGACCTTGACCCGGTTGCTTTGTTGCAATTAAAAACCAAGGGTGCCTGCGAATTTTCGTTGACTGAAGCGCTATTTGACTATGACTTTCAGGGACATTATTGCCGACAAGTCAAAACAATTTCCTTAACGTTTAATGCAGGTGAAGGTCAAACGGTAAATGCAACGCTGACGCAGTTGAGCCATAAAACCATCTTGGAACCAGATGCCAAAGCCGTCAAGTACCTCCTTAACGCCAAAGATCAGCCACCCCTTTCGATACGCAGCGACTGGAAAACTAACCAACAAATTGCCCTGTCCCATGTCAATGAGAACGAAAACAACAACGGTTTATTCGAGTTGCGATTTGACGACGACCGTTACCTCCCCTTTGAAGGGACTGGT
Source organism: Calothrix sp. CBUCES-K 9914 (assembly GCF_059640475.1). Lineage (NCBI taxonomy): Bacteria > Bacillati > Cyanobacteriota > Cyanophyceae > Nostocales > Calotrichaceae > Calothrix > Calothrix sp. CBUCES-K 9914. Next base: position 3,792 of record NZ_JBXXZH010000015.1, on the reverse strand, counting down.
GCTGTATCCACCTGGCGCCTGGAGCTTAATGGCAAAAAGGGTTCTTACAATTTAAATCAACTTCAAGATGTAACAATTAATATTAAGTATACAGCTTTGCAAGGTGGAACAGTGTTTGCTAATGCTGTCAAAGGGCTGCTTAAACCTTATCAAACCGCGCGCTTCTTTAACGTGGCGAATGAATTTCCTGATGAATGGGAAGAATTTTTGGAAAATGACGACCCCGAACTTGTGCTGACATTCACGCGCGATATGTTTCCCAATATGAGCAGCAATAAAATAGCGGGTATCTACACAAAGTATGAATTAACTGACCAAGGACAAGTAAGCATGGTTTTAAATAACGATAAAAGTTTAACTTTAAAAGACGGAAAATACCTACTGACAAATGGATTAAGCATAGGTAGCAATGGCTCAGATTGGACATTGAGCCTGAATGGCAACAAGGAAATTATTAACAACATTGGTCTTGTATTAAGCTACAAAGCTATTGTTGGATAAATAATTCTTTAGCAAAAATTCAAACATAGCAACAAACAACATTATAAATTTTCAAAATATATACCACCGTAGTATGACGACACACAGAAAAACTACAAAGACAGGGAAAAAGAAAAGCACTGTACGAGAACAGGGCAAGATCAATAATAAAAGGCAAAGAGAAACAGAAAAAAGCAGAACCAGCCTCAGACAGCAAAGACAACAGCAGCGGGATGAAAAACACTTAAACACCGATCAGGTAGATCATACCAGCCTAGAGCAGAGGAGGCAATTAGTAGAGGAGCGCAGACTCCGCCAAAAAGCAAATCGGTTAAAAGCGCGAGTAGATCGTGAGCAAGAACAACAAAAACAGGCAAAGGACAAAACACTACAAGAGTTTATCAAGCTAGAACAGAAAAGGCAGCAAATAGTAGAGTTAGGAGAGTTACAATTAAAAATTCCAAACGACCGCATGGAAACTACTCGACAGCTAGTGAATCCATTGCTTCTCCAAGTTACGAATCAGCTAACAACAAGTACAAATCTCCAGCAACAATTAATTCAGTGGAGAGATTACTTAGCTATGGACGCTCCAGCCAACTTAACAACGCACATAACAGACATTGATGAAGTAAGAAAAAAGATTACCACTGCTCAACAAACTCTCACACAACATAGTCAAGCTCTCCAACCCTTAAATCTTCCAAGCCCAGGCGAACTCTACAATATATTAAAGTATGCTAATACGATCTCGGAGGAAATTGCGGATAACGATACAAAATTACAAGATGCAACAAACTTTATTGCAAACTTACAAACTGTTCATGGAACTGGACTTGCAGCTCGGGCAACGTACAAGAATCTCAATTTAACTCACGCGGTTGTAGAAGACGCAAATGGTCCGATAAATAAGTTCTCACTAGCCTCACTAACACGTTTGAACACGTTAATCCAAGGAGCTAAAGTTACTAACTGGGATCTACAAAGATGGCCACGTACAAGAGATGGAGTAGGCAATATTGCTGGAGGAACTCAGGTTTTGATGCCGCACATCGAGATTGGGGTAAGTAATACAAGCTGGGGCAACGGCAACAAAATACAACTTATGATCGGGCCTGAAATTATAGTCGATTGGTTGATTCAAAATGCCGATCATGGACTTCCGTACTCTAAACTGTTCGATATCGTACAATCAATACTAGACTTAAACAGCCGCATTAATCAAATGTTCCCGCTTGAAATGGAGCAAGACCCTAATCGCAATAATAACTGGGCGACTCAGAACCGTAACTATGCATTTCGACTCATCCTTAACCCAGACCGCACGATGATAATTTCATACTTTAATACCTAAAGTAATCTTAATTAGCCTCTTAAGCTTTTGTTTACGAATCAACTCTAACACAGTCACAACCATACTTAAAATATACTACCGCAGTATGAAATCAACACATAAAAAAACTACAACGGCAGGGAAAAAGAAAAGCGATGCACCAAGTCGGGCACGCAAAAAGAATGAAGGTGAACCTCGTCGATTAGCTCGCAAAAAGAGCGAAGACAAAAAGTCCGATGAATCTTCTAGCGATCGCAAAAGTGAAATTAAGTCCTCATCTCGACTAGCTCGCGAAAAGCGAAAAGACGACGAGTCCGACGAATCTTCTAGCGATCGCAAAAGTGAAATTAAGCCTCCATCTCGATTAACTCGCGAAAAGAGCGAAGACGAGGAGCTTGATGAATTATCCAATATAAGCGGAACAGAAACGGATCGGGAGGCACTACCGCCCTCTAGAGAAGACAAAGAAATAGATCTGGAGATATTGCTGCACTTTAGCAAACCGAACCCCTTTTTAAAGGGTCGTCGGGATCAGATTCGACTGATGCTCAAAACTCTTGTTGACGACCTCGACTGTTCGATAAAGGACGCGAGTGAGGCGAAGACTAATCTTTATAAGCTCACGGAGTCCAAGCTCAAGCGGTTGAGGCAAAACCTTGACACTATGTTGAATGACCATAAAAATTCTGCTGGGGCATTTTCGACTTTGCTGTCCACTGACAACCCGATCAGCAGAGTTCTTCTTCTTAACCCGGACGCATTCCGCAAGATTGTTGAGAAACTTCCCAATACTAAAGAAACCCACGACACTATCGAGGATATCGAAAACATACTTGCACAAAGCCAGGATGCTGCGGAAACTAACGGTAAGATTTTTTCCCAAACGCCGCTCATGGTGGCAACCCATCAGATTTGTTTTGAGAAGAAAACCGAAATCCTCGAAGATTTGATTGAGGGCATGGTATCATCCGAGAATCCTAAGCTTTCCAGCCTAAAAAACCTGGGGAAAGAAAACTACTGGAAAATTCTGATCGACAGCAAAGTGCATAAGGACGACAACAAACACATCTACGATCGCTCCAAGGGCTACATGGGTTCGATGATGAAGGGGCTTGCACAGATTGTGGAAGAAATAGATCGCCCTCTGGATACCGACTTTGTTAAGGAACTCCACCTCTGTGCAACCGAGCTTGTTACTAATGAGTCAGTTATTCCAGATGGTTTTGCAATTAAAACACGTAACTTTCAGGAGACGGGGATCAAGCAAACCCCGAATGCATGGGGGGTTACCAAGCAGTACACAGATGCTGGTATGAAGGAACTCGAAGCTTTGCGGAAAGAACTCGATAAATTGATTGAAGGTGGCTACTTTTCTGAGGACATGGCGCGTTTTTCCGATCCGGACACAGTAGTACAGTGGAGGGCAGGGAATCCAAAACAGTCGCCAAAAGAGCTAGCGGACACTGTTGAGATGCTGATGAATCATGTTATCGAAAAGGCTTATGAGCAGATCAAAGCTGCTGGGAAAAACAAAGATGCCATCATCGGCGCCATTATAGACTGTTGTCGAGGGCTTGGTATCATCCACCCTTTCAAAGATGCCAACGGGCGCCTTATAATGTTCCTAGTGTTGAACAAAATGCTGCTGGAGCAAGGAATGTCCCCCACCGTTCTGGAAGACCAGGGTTTTATGGTCGGCAAGTCGAAGAAAGAGTTGATCAAACTTATTAAAGATGGTCAGCAACAGGTTGAGGAAATGGCAGATAGCTGATCCATCAATGTTAACATACTTATGTACTAAGAAAGAAATATTAAGCAAAAAGCCCAGTTATAATAGCTGGGCTTTTGTGGGGTAAGTCCCCTCATGTTTAGATATAGAAGTTCAGTATAGTGTTGTTTCACTTAATTAGTACTACACCCGGATTTCTCACAAAGTTTTAGGAAAGAGGGGTCAAAAACTGCCAAAATGTATATTGCAA
>NZ_JBXXZH010000014.1:0-73655 GCF_059640475.1 Calothrix sp. CBUCES-K 9914 | reverse complement strand
TTCCCTTTTACCTAAGTCATACACCTTTAGTTTCTAAGGGTTCCTACTTAGAACGAGTCGCACATCCTTACATTTTCGGCTCTCCTCTGTCCAGCTGATCAGAGCATCTTCTGGAGTACAGAAAAACTCACCACACGACCATTCTCACTAAATGGCAATCAGTTATTTTAGTAGGAAAGTTGTCAGCCTTCTACACGTAGGCTCAAACAAGTTGCATGTAGCGACTCGTTTGACTTATCCTCTTACAAGGGCAAGCTTTACATTACTATAACGCTGGTAGAAACGCATTCCGATGTTTCTTGCAGCATTTAATCCGCTATGAACACAATAACCCGACCGAAGTATAGCTAGCTTGCCAGGTGTATAACCTTGTTCTTTCATGTAAAAATCCCATGAAGCCGAGGATTTTCTGACAAGATGAGCGGTAAAGTCGTGGGAAGTTATGAATACTGCCTCACCAGTTAAAGCCGAGTATTTTGAAGTATTTTTGGGGTTAACTCTTGCAGTGAGGATATTGTGTTTAGTTCTCGCAATATGATGAGTAAATTTATAAATTTTTGATTTCAACCAATAAGCACGTTTTTGATTTGAACGTTTAGAGTATTTGCCCTTTTGAGGACGTAATGAACCCAAATGTTCAAAAACAATTACTTTGCAATGGTGTAAAACCGCAAATTTTACGATTTGAGAACTGATACGATATCCTTCAGACTCTTCTCTATTAGAAATTTTTTCCCAACGCTTACTACAAAAACCTTTGAAGACAGTTCCGGTAGTGTTCATTTTTTTTGCTATTCTGCCAAGAGCCGACTTCCTACGTCTGACGTGAGAGTTATGTCCTTTAATGAAGTTTCTCGCTACTTCTTTAACCCCTCCGTTTACGTCCGGTTCTAATACAGATAGCACGCAAATACAATCACCGTCTAAATCAATATCAATGGCGCAAACTCTTTTATCCTGTTGTGCTTTTACTCCCCCTGTTGCAATGTGGTAACGCTCTAATGTCCAGTTTATCCAACAACTACCATCTTTTTTGAAAACGATTGTCGGGCAACCCTTCATCCAATTATTATCAAACGAGTACGCAAAATAACTAAACTTGACCCATCCCCAACCATTACCCACACGCATTTTTAACAGCACATCAAAACCTGTATCCTCTTTGTACATACTATACTTATAATATGTTGGAGAATCATGTACCTCTGTTGGTATTTTTGGTTCGAGGTGAGGCTTATGAATTTTACCTTTTTTAATGGCTTTCTCAAAGCGTTTCGCTTCCGATACTAACCATTTTTGATAATTAGCACGCCAAGATTTATAATGCCCGACAGCGGTACTTATAACATCCCAGCGGAGGTCACGAGGCATATCAGAGTACATAAAAGGATATTTTGCATTTTCACCTAAAGTTAATGCATCATAAAAATCACGCATCGAGTCTTTGTTCAAATCAACCCCTAGAGGGTGTTGGTTTATAACTTGAATAAAAAACTCGATTGATTCGCGGTAAACGCGCACTGTATTTTCTACGAAATTACCTTGGCGTATCAGCTTAGATTTTAACGTTTTAGTTTCGATGCGAAACCCTTTTTTCTTCTTTAATGCCATTACTTTGTTCGACCCTCAAAGTTATTTATTTTAGCTTAATAGTAGATGATTACTAATGAAATATTTTCCGTTTTCAATTTCAAGTCTGCTTGTGACAGTTTCTAAACTGTCACCCATGATTTAACAATTGGACATGTCTATTTTTTCAGAACATTGTCCGATAAATACCAAAAAATGTTTATTAGATATCACGTCGTGTTCGTGAAGAAGGCGCCTCTGAACAGTTACTTAGCCTAGAAACAAATTCAACAAGACATTAACTTAACTGTGTTAATTTGTCATCATCTAATAGAATGATATTTGCTTGATACTTGAGGCTTATTTGCTTACTAGTAATATCTATTACCAGGGTTTCTGCTTCAAGTTTCTACACCTCAAAGCCAAACCCAGAGCTTGCTACGAATTTTTGGATAGTATGTTTAATGCTTAATGAACTTGATCGATGTCATGATTTATTGACAATGTAGATTAATTACTTAGGATTTTTAGTGTTAAAAATTACTAAGTCCTATAGATAAATCTGAATTATATTATTTAAAAAAGTATAAATTACAACATTATAGTATACAATAGTATACAAATCTTTCGCAATTTGTATTCATTCTTCAGAGGTTAACTTACTTGAACCTAATCTAGGCAAAGATTACAAGCTCATAGCTAAAGTGCAGCAACTTCCAATCGCTAAATGTATTTTTTGTTACAAAGTATATAATTAGTTTTACAAACGTGATTAATTACTGATAAATACGGTTAAAAATTCTAATTAAAAATTAAACAATGGTTTGACGGACTAAATTTTTGACCTAAGCCATATTATAGAAATACCACTTGCAGTGTTAATTAATGTCATTCACGTACTGTATCAAAAGTGGTGTATCAGTAATTGCTTGGTAACGATTAAGAAGTCAACTTGTTCTGTGTCTGTGTAATTTGTGTTACCTATTATTATCATAGACCCTAGAGTTATTTATGGAAAAATTCATTTTCCCTGACTTGTACTGCCCATTCCCGTTGCAGGTAAATATGCATGTGGATGTCCTTGGAGACTATGCACTGGAATGGGTAATGCGCTTTAATTTGCTCCAAGATGAACTATCTTATGAACGGTTTCGCAAGTCAAAGTTTTATCTACTAGCAGCATATACTTATCCTTATTGCCAGTTGGAAGAACTTAAGATTGCTAATGACTGGATAAGCTGGCTGTTTATTTTGGATGACCAATGCGATATGTCAGATTTAGGAGAACAACCTGAATTGCTGAACGCTTTTCACAAAAGATTTCTAGAAATATTAAACGGGGCAGAACTGATGCTGCAAGATATACCCCTTAGTCATGCTTTAAATAACTTAAGGGAGAGGATAGTGCAAAAAGCTACCGCCAAATGGTTCCGTTACTTTGTCCGTACTGTTGAGGAATACTTCCAAGGATGTGTGCTGGAAGCTGCCAACCGCTTACAAGGAATTGTACCCAAGATTGGCACATATTCTACGCTACGGAGTTTAACTGGAGCTGTAGATTCTACGACAGAATTAATTGAGTTTTGTAACTACCTGATACTCCCCGATTTTTTACGATTGCATGACATCGTGCAAAAACTAAAAATGATGACAAATAACATCATTTGTTGGTGTAACGATATTGTTTCAGTATCCAAAGAAATGGCGAGAGGTGATGTCCATAATCTAGTGTTAGTAATACATCATCAACAGCAAATTCCTCTGAAAAAGGCTATTGAGCGTGCAGCGGAAATACATAATCAAGAAATAAGAGCGATGATAAATTTAGAAGCATCTATTCCCTCTTTTGGAAAAGAGGTAGATGTTGAACTGGCTAAATACATATCAGGAATGCACGCTTGGATACGTGGTAATTTCGATTGGGGTTGTCGCTCCGCGCGGTATCAGACTTTAGAGACACTGGCTTTAGTTAAATCTTAAGCTTGTTAGTTCGTTTATTCTAAAAAGAAGTCGGAAGTCGGAAGTACGGTTTTGAGATTGGGATTTAAACCCCAACTCAAAACTTTCAATCCGTAGGGGATGGGGAACTCCTAACTTGCACATTCTAAAATCCTATATATAGCAAGGGTTTCAGAAAAATGTGCGCTTTCCCATATTTCACTGGAGCGTTTACGGCGCCAGTCGGAGGCTTATATCTTGCACCTATACCCGCGCGTGGGTGGGGCTATACAAACGAAGCCTGCCTACACAGGCTTAAATACTGATTTTTTCGTGTTATTGATAAAAATGTATGTTTATTAAGCCCTTTAAAAACCAGTATTAATACGTTGGTGCAAGATGTGAGGGAATTAAACCCCGAAACGTCGGAACGCTTGAAATCTTTACTTCCGACTTCCTAGTACCGCTTGGCGCAAGTAAGCATACCATTGTAATCAACGAAAATGCTGCGGCTTATAACCCTTAAAAAAGGTCTATACATTTACGCCGAGCGTTACTAGTTCCGACTTCGTTAAACAAATTTTGGGATTTAAAATTCAGATGTCATTACCTAATCCTCTCAAAACTCCCTCGTTTCTCCAGAAACTCCAATGGGTTAATGACCCTGTAGGATATGTAGAAAGTGCTGCCCAGCAACATCCAGACATTTTTACTGCTGAGATAATTGGTTTTGGTAACACTGTAGTATTTGTCAACCATCCAGTGGGAATTCAGAAAATCTTCACAAACGATAGAAAGAATTTTGCAGCAGTCGGTGAAGCAAACAGAATTTTGCAGCCGTTAGCCGGAGACTATTCAATTCTCACTTTGGAAGGCAATTACCATAAACAGAGGCGACAACTCGTAATGCCCCACTTTCATGGAGAGCGTATGCGAGTCTACGGTCAGAAAATCTGTAATTTGACCGAAAAAGTCTTTAGTGGATTACCCACAGACAAGCCTTTTTCTGCTCGCACAGCCACGCAGGAAATTTCGCTAGAAGTAATTTTACAGGTTGTCTTTGGCTTGTGTGAGGGAGAACGTTTCCAAAAACTCAAGCATTTACTAGCCTTGTTGATGGATACCTTTAACTCACCCCTGACTTCTAGTATGCTTATGTTTCCTTTACTACAACAGGATTTAGGAGCTTGGAGTCCTTGGGGAAACTTCGTGCGACGACGACAGCAAATTGATCAACTGCTCTATGCAGAAATTGCTGAACGCCGAGAAAAAGCCGATCTAAATCGTACAGATATCCTCTCCTTGCTGATGTTAGCCAGGGATGAAGCAGGTAGCCAAATGACAGATCGTGAGTTGCGCGATGAATTGATAACCCTGTTATTGGGTGGACATGATACTACAGTGACGGTAATGGCTTGGGCATTGTACTGGATTCACCAAAAACCGCTAATCCGTGAAAAACTGCTTCAAGAACTGAATACAGTCGGTGATTCTCCAGATCCCATGAGTATTTACCGACTGCCATATCTCACGGCAGTGTGTAATGAATCCATGCGAATTTACCCACCTTTGATGTTCTCTCTCCCTAGGCTAGTGCAAGAACCAGTAGAACTACTGGGACATTCTTTAGAGCCTGGGACAGTAGTACTTGCTGGTATTTACCTTACTCACCACCGTAAGGATTTATATCCTGAATCACAACAGTTTAAGCCAGAGCGGTTTTTAGAAAGACAATTTTCTCCCTATGAATTTCTGCCATTTGGTGGTGGTGCCCGTCGCTGTATTGGTGAAGCTTTAGCACAATTTCAAATCAAGTTAGTGTTGGCAACAATCCTGTCAAGCTATCAACTTGCACTAGTTGATAATCGACCAGAGCAACCTCAGCGTAGAGGTTTAACTATAGCCCCTGCTGGTGGAGTCAAGATGGTTATTACAGGGCGGCGTGGGCATCGTGAGTCTCTATTAAACATGGCAAGTAAATCCGCAGTTTAGTAGTCAATCGCAAAAGTTTTGATGATTTTGTAGTAAGGACTTTAGTTTTTTAATATTTAATTAAAGCATTAAAGTGCTGACTACAAAAGCTTCACTTTGATGTTGTGAACTAATAGTCTAACCACCACACTACTGCACAGGTATTTCAATCACAAACTCAGTTCCCTCTCCTGGCGTGGAATTACAGATTAACTGACCTTTATGTTTATCTACTATAACTTGATAGCTAATCGACAACCCCAATCCTGTACCACCTCCAACTGGTTTAGTAGTAAAAAATGGGTCAAAAATTTTCTGTTGTATAGCTTCTGGTATACCACAACCGTTGTCAGTAATCAGAATTCTCACTGTTTGCTTTTCTAGTAGTTCAGTGCAAATTCTAATTATAGGAGTTTGGAGTTGACTATTCTCTGTTGCCCCTTCTATAGTCTTTATTCTCTCTCCCAAAGCATCAATTGCATTACTTAGAATATTCATAAATACCTGATTAAGTTGACCAGCATAGCAATTAACTGTTGGTAATTGTCCGTATTCTTTAATGACTTTTATTTCAGGTCGATCATTTTGTTCTTTTAGTCGATGCTGCAAAATCATCAATGTGTTGTCAATTCCTTCATGAATATCTATATGCTTCATTTCAGATTCATCAAGGCGGGAAAAGTTACGTAAGCCTAACACAATATTACGGATGCGTGAACTTCCCATACTCATAGAATCTAGAATTTTGGGCAGGTCTTGTAATATAAAGTCAATGTCAATTTCCTCAATTTTTTCTTCAACTTTAGGAGTAGGTATGGGATATTCTTGTTGATAAACATTTATCAAATTAAGTAAGTCTTGTACATACCTACTAGTATATTGAATATTTCCGTGTATAAAGTTGATAGGATTATTGATTTCATGTGCAATACCCGCAACCATTTGCCCTAAAGAAGACATTTTTTCACTTTGAATTAATTGGGTTTGAGTACGTTGTAAATCCCGTAGTGTTTGTTGCAAACTTTGATTTTTATCGTTAAGTTCCTGTGTTCTCTTATCTACTATTTCCTCTAGGGTATGGTTGTATTCCATTAATTGTTGATTAGCTTCAGCTAAATTGTTATAGAGGATGGCATTCTCTAAAGATATAGCTGCTTGAGTAGTGAGAAGTTGCAGTACTTCTAAGCGATCACGTGTAAATGCTCCTGTCGTGAGTTTATTTTCTAGATAAATAATCCCGATTAATTTGCCTTGATTAATAATTGGAATGCACAAGATGCTCTTAGGCTTTTCGCGGATAATGTAGCTATCGTCTGTTATAAATGTATCTGTTTTTACATCATCTATTACCAAAGTTTCTAAGCTACGTTTGACATAATTTACCAAAGTAACTGGAATATCATTACTTGACTCTAAGCAAGTTGAAGGAAACTCTATAGTTGAACAGGAACTGATTGCAGTAATGGTTAACTGTGAGTTATTAACTTTGCTCAAAATTAAAGCACATTTAGAGGCGCCTGCATTCTCCATCACAATTTTGATTAAAGTAGAAAGCAGTTGTTCAAGCTCAATTTCTCCCGAAAGCGCTTGAGATGCTTTGATGACAGCCGCTAAATCTAGAGAGTCAGAAACGCTTGTTTTGAAACCAATAACAGTTTGGTGACTACTGACGCTTGATAAGGATTTATGCTTGAAAGATGTAGTTTTATAGTTAGGATGGAGGCTAGGTTGTTCTTGCTCAAGAATGGGAGTAAGTAATTGAGGATAGCGTTTTACCAAATCTTTAACTTTAGCTTTTGCTCCCCAGCGACTGTATGCATAATATGCATCAATTAAATAAATTTGGGCAATCTTCTGTTTACCCAATTCTAAATAAAATTTTGCAGCAAGTTCGTTAGCGAGAGCTTCTTCATTTATGTACTCATTTTCTTTAGCAAGAGAAATGGCGCGATCGTATAATTCGATAGCCTCGAAAAATTTACCAATAACCCTACACAGTTCAGCCTCAACCAAATAAAATTTATGCAAAAAATTCATTGGAGCATGATTTGCCCAATACTGCATCTTTTCCTGATTAGTTATTACTTTTTGGATAATATCTTGTTTTCTATACTTCTCTAAATCAGAATACATTGCAAGCTGTACTAGAGAATCATAAAAATGGAAAAGAGGAATAAAGAGTTGTCCTGTACAACTATCTAAATATTTTTGTGCCAAAGTAGCATTTTTAAGTGCTTGAGGAAACTCGTTAAATAAGTAACACAGATGTAGTTTACTCAAATATAAGTATAAAAGCCCAACTCCATCTTTTCCTTCAAGGTGAAGTCGCAGCATTTTTTCCTCATTATAGGCTTCACCTATTAAACGACAGGGGTTTTCTACAAACCCTAACAAGTTCAAGACGGTTTGCCGATGGATTTCATGCCAGTAATAAGCCCTTTGCTGATTAATTTGAGCAATAGCATTGCTGTAGGTTGTCATCTCTCTTTCCAGTCCTGTCAACTCTCTACTAACGAAATAAGAAGAGTAAGAATAAATTACAAGAGAAAAGGCTGCATATTCTAAGTCTCCGGTTTCCAGCCCCATAGAGTAACTTTCTAGCAAAGGTTTTAATATTTCTTTTACATGCTTTTTCCAATGCTTGATAGCAGCATTAATTGATGTCAGTATTTTGGCTTTAACTTCTTTTGCATTGCACTTGGCCTCCAAACTTAAAGCCAATTGACCAAATTGATAGCCAGACTCAATATCTCCAACTACTCCACAGAGTATTACTGCGTATGTAACGTATCCAAAGGCAGACAAGGCAGCATTACCATGTTTAAGCGATAGGTTGATTTGTTTAAGGACAATTAGCAGACATAATTCAGGAGCAACTGCATAAGTAACAACAAATGCATTGGATAGAATACGCATGGCTTTTAGCTGCTTGACTTCTCTCATCTCCGGCAAATCAATTAAGTCTTCAATACGCCTCCCCGCCAAATTTGATGTTGTTTCTGCCATCGCCAACTGAACGTCAGACTGAGTAGGGTTCTCAGGAAACTCGATACCCAATAACCTTAAAAAGCCCAGCACAATATTGACAGCCTCTAGTGCTTTATTTTGTGCCCCGTAAGCCTGTATTGTTATTTCATAAACTTTCACTTTTTCCAGTAATGTTTTAACCTGTGCCAACACTAGCTGTACAAACTCTTCCATTTTCTCAAATTTACCAGCCAAGTATGCCGCCTCTGCTGCTGTTTCATACAAGGCTAGAGATAAATCATATTGATTCTCCCAACTATCCGGAGTAAGTAGCTCGATTCCAGTAGCTAAATACCTTAGCGCAGCAGGATAAGCTGTTGATGCTAAAGCCTTACGTCCGGCTATCAAATTCATCTGGGCCAAGTCATCACGCTGTGTCTGTTCAGTAATTAATTCCACTGCCATATTAAACTGATTAACAAGCTGAAAAATCTTGTCTTCCTGTTCGGCAGTAGGGGTATTATTTAACAACAATAGCCCAATTTTTAAGTGGATTTGCTTTCTTTGGTCTTCAGGGATTAGAGAATAGGCAGCTTGCTGTACCCGGTCATGGATAAATTTATATTTAGGAATTTGCGAATTCGTGACTGATGATTCTTTTAAGTCTTTGCTTTCAAAATTATTATTACCATCACCATATTGAAATAACTTGTAAACGCTTGATTGAGGTACAACTAACCCTTCTTGTAAAGCTTTCCATATATCTGATGCTGTGTCTACCACGGATTTTTCACAAACTGTAGCGAGAGTTTGTAAGTCAAATTCGTTACCTACACAAGCTGCCAGCATTAAAACTTTTTGAGTAGTTTCTGGCAATTTTTTTAATTGAATTGCCAGAAATTCAACAACATCATCTGTGAGAGCTATCGCCTGTACTTCGGTAATATCATATTGCCAAAATCCAGTATCAGAGTTAAAATTAATAACGCCATCTTGATATAAAGAAGTGAGTAATTGAGTAGCAAAAAAGGGATTTCCAGTGGTATTTGCAAACACTATTTGCGTAAGAGGTACAGCAAGTTTTTCTTCACACCGTAGGGCATCAGCTATCAAAGTATTTAATTGACTTTGGTTTAAAGGTTTTAGAGTGATGTCATTAATGATTGCTCCCGTTTTTTCAAGTTCCTGTAGTGTTAAACAAAGCGGATGTGCCTTTGAAACTTCGTTATCTCGATATGCACCAATTAGTAACAACCCTCCCGCAGTTTCGTCACTACTCGATTTTTTATTGACCTCATAATTTTGCCCTTTAAACATGGGTAATAAGAGATTTTCTGTAATTTCAGGAGAAGACAAGGAAAGATTTTTGTTGACTACATTGGTTTGGCTCATTAATGATTCGATGAACTTTAAAGAAGCTGCGTCTGCCCATTGCAAGTCATCTAGAAAGATAACGAGAGGATGCTCTTTGGTACTAAATACTTGGACAAATCTCTGAAACAATAAATTAAAGCGATTTTGAGCAGCACTGCCAGAAAGTGTACTAATTTCTGGTTGTTTACCAATAATCTGTTCGAGTTCGGGAAGAATATCAGTAATTACAGCCGCTTGTTCTCCCAATGCCGACAATATTTTAGTTTTCCAATATTGTATTTGGGAATCAGTTTCACTTAGTAATTGCCCTATTAAATCTCGAAATGCTTGTACTAGTCCTGATAAGGGAATATCACGCTGAAACTGATCGAATTTCCCTTTAATGAAGTAACTACGCTGCCGCACGATAGGTTTGTGGACTTCATTGACCACGGCAGTTTTACCAATTCCAGAGAAACCTGCAACTAACATCATTTCTGTTGTTCCACTAGTTACACGCTCAAAAGCAGCAAGTAGAGTTTCAACTTCATGTTGGCGCCCATAAAGTTTTTCAGGAATCACGAAACGGTCTGAGATGTCGCTTACTCCCAACTCAAAGGCGCCAATATTTCCAGTTTCTTGCCAAGCGAGATAGCACTTGGACAAGTCATGCTTTAACCCGCGTGTACTTTGATAGCGGTCTTCGGCATTTTTTGCCATCAACTTGGCAATAATGTCAGATAAAATCGGGGGAACATTGGCGTTAATATCGCTGGCAGAAGGCGGTTGTTTGGCAATATGAGAATAAACTAATTCTATCGGGTCAGTAGCGCTGAAGGGTAACTGTCCAGTCAGGAGTTCAAAAAAGGTGACACCCAAAGAATAAAAGTCGCTGCGGTAGTCGATACCTCGATTCATCCTACCCGTTTGTTCAGGGGAGATATAAGCGAGCGTCCCTTCTAAAACGTTGGGATTAGTGAGAAATTGAATTTCCCTTGGTAGCAAAGTGGCAAGACTAAAGTCAATGAGCTTTACCTCACTAGTACTGAGGTTAATTAGAATATTGGCGGGTTTTATATCTTTATGGATAACTCGATAACGGTGTAATCCCTCTAAAATAGAGACAATTTCAATGGCAATCGGAAAAAATTGACTTAAAGAAATAGAATTATTCTCCATCTCCTGGTTTTGCAGCCAATCAGCGAGGGAAATGCCACCAAAGTCTTCCATCACTAGAGCATAGCCGTTGCGATAATTTTCTAAGCTTAAAGGTTTGACTATGCCAGGAAAGTCGAGACTTTTAGCAATGGTGTACTGATTCCGGAACTGAGTAATTTCACTGAAGGTAGGGTATTCAGCTGCCATTACTTTAAGGATGACCGATTTTCGATCTTGCTCTCTAATGCCTCGATAAACTAAGGTTTTGCTACCTGAGTAGATTTTCTCAGTAATGTGATAGCCAATAACTTTATCTTTTATATCTAATAATTTTGTCATAGCAGCTCATATTTATACTACTCTATAAGTATTCCCATTCAAAGGCTGCAAATATCATTAGTTTCAATAAGTCATATTTATACTGCATACGACATAGTGAAATTACTTAGTTAACAAGAGCCGCGTTGCATACGCGAAAAAAGGGCACCAACCCTAAACCCAAAAAAATAAATCCTGTAGGATAGGTGTCTCGTCTGTCCTACAGGATTTATTTTAAATCTTTTTTATGTTGCTCAAACTGGCACATTCATATTTATCGGAAAATTAATCTGGCTGAATCACGTCTTGCATTCCACACACAAGTCACAACATCACGTCTATTTTCCCTATCTCTTCTGTCTCTTCTGTAATTATTATTCCGAACATTGTAAACATAAGTATAATCAACAACCCGGCCGTTTCTGTAAACAGGTTCACCACTACGCCTCCGAACTACTGAATAACCATTATCTCTAATCAGAGAATCACAAGCAATCTCACCATTTGCTGCCATTGCTGGGAATTGGGGTATTACACCTAAACAAATAGCAACAGTCGTCAATAAAATTTTTGCACTTTTCATACTTCTACAAGCCCCTATCTATTACAAAGGTTTAGATTAAAACTTGAAATCTAGGTTTATTGTAGAAACTATATTGGCGCCACACATGAGTCGAAAGTCTGATTTAATAACCGTGACTATAGTCATGTTGTTCTTGTGCGAAAACGTGGCTAAAGTCATGCAGCCGAGGTGTCACTTGTTCCAAAACTGAATTAGGATGGGAGCAATTGGCACATAAACTGTCGAATCATTTTTGAGTGTTCTTCGTAATCACAACAAGCAAAAAATCCCTTGAGATACTTTGGTCCCAGCCAACCTGGTTCAGCGTCAAATAACTTTTCCTGTAGTTGTCTTTTCATCATCAGATGGACTTTCGCACCTCGTAAGATGGCGCCTACTGCTCAATGTCCACTAGTCAGACCACCACCAATAATTAACACCTTTTCTCCAGCAACGTGTTTTGAACGTAAATCTACACTTGTTGAATGACAAAACTTATCTTCTGGGTATTCTGATTCAATCTTTTTTACCCAATCAGGTATTTGCAATTTGGCGCCATACTTGTAAGGGTACAAGTAAGATGCTTGTAAAGTAATCGCTGCATTTTGAAGCCTCTGAAAGACAAGAGCCTATAAACGTGCGAAACAAGTTATGGGGCAAATTCCATAAAACTTGACAATAATACTAAGAATCATTCTTATAATAGCTTCATAAACTTAGCCTTATCAACAGTTAAGGTATTGAGGTTGAGCAAATTACAACAGTAGAGGCACGATACTTTAGGCGCCTCTGCTTACAATTAGTATTGATTTGAATAGCGCAAGGCTTACTGAGGGACTTGTACCAATTTAGCTATAACTTCCCCTAGGCGGTTAAAATGTTTAGGATTCAACGTTAGTAATTGATCAACATTTGCTTTTAAAGTGGCTTGTGCAATCAGTGCATCAAAAATTCCCCCTCCTGGGAGATTGAGAGATACCATTTGGGCTATTGCCGCTTGATAATCTTCTGCGAATAGCGGAACAAATTCAAAGTTTTGTAAGTTAGTTACTAGTTGCCTTTGAGCTAATTGAGGACTAATCGGTGGTCGAAGCGGTAAACGAGTCATTACAGAGTAAATTTCAGCCAAACTATGGGTAGAGATAACCCCCTGGATGTCTTGCTGTAATGCCTGATTAAGTCGAAGCGCACAAGCAGTATGGCTTTGATGACTTACAATAAGTGCAGCGACTATTACAGAACTGTCAAACATTACTCTCATTCAGGCATAAGCTCCTGAATACGTTCAGAGCGCATGTGATCAATAAATGCACCAAGATCAAAATTTGAGGGTAGTTGAGCATCGACTACTAAAACCCTACCTTCATAATGGGTGGGTGGTTCTTCTTCTGATGGTTCTTGGATTTGCTGATTAAGTCGGTTAACTTTTTCTGCAATCGTTTGAAAAATAAACTGTTCAGATGAAATACCTTGAAAGCTTGCCCACTTCTCAACTTCTTGTTCAAGATTAGCAGGGAGGTTCATATAATCAAAAATCCTTCATTGTAAACATTATCATTATATTATTCTAATAGTCAAGTTATCTGACTCTGACTACCGTACCAACACACAGCGATTTCATAGAGATTGTCTAGCGCTCCTGATAACTCATTTGCGCGTTCTGTCAAGGTGTAAGTTACCTGCGGTGGAATTGTGGGTTGATGATGTCGGTGAATCATGCCAATTTCTTCAAGCATTCGCAGTCTGTCTGTAAGAACCTTTGTCGATATCCCGTCAACTTTACGTCTTAACTCACCAAAGCGCAAAGAACCGTTTGTGTACAAAACCCATAAAATATAAAGCGTCCATTGTCCAGCAAGCTGACTTAAGAGTATCTCTAGCGGACAACATTTTGGCTCAGTCATAAAATGCCTAATAGTTTCTTTTTGTTAGTTATAGCAGTCCTAAATCATTTGTAAAATTTGCGTGTTGTAGAGACGCGATTAATCGCGTCTCTACGTATATAATTTTTTACAAGTCATATAGGAATGCTATAGATACTTGGCAAACAACTTATCGAGGTATTATTCCAGATGAATATTTGGCAAGCTTGTCATAATAAGTCAAATTACGATAAAGGGCTAATATTGAATTACTATACTCATACAGCCTCAATTAAGCCTAAACTAATTTGAATGGCTTCATTAACACGTTCCATTGACGCAAAAGTAAGTTCTCCTAGTTTTCTAACCAACCTCTGTTTATCAATCGAACGAATTTGATTTAATAACACAACAGAATTTACTGTCATTCCACCCTCTGGTGGTTGAATCAAAACTTCAGTAGGATAAAGCGTCTCGTCAAACCTAGAAGTAATAGCAGCCACGATTGTAATTGGACTATACTCATTAGAAACATTATTTTGCAATATTAGTGCTGGACGAGTTTTTTGAATTTCGGCACCAACAGTAGGGTCAAAACTAACTAAGTATATTTCCCCACGTTTTGGATGAGTTACTGTGCGTTTTGCTGCCATGATTCTTCCTCAAGAGCAAACCAATCATCGGCTAAACTTAGGTCTCGTTCTGCATGACGAATAGCACCTTCTTTTAATTGCTCTCTAAGTCTTTGTTTTTGTATCTGGGCAATGTAATTTTGGATGGCTTCATCAATAAAACTACTTCTGTCGCCTTTAGGTGCGAACTGGTCGAGCATTTTTAATGTTTTATCTGGCAATGTGATGTTCAATCGACGATACATATTTTAAATACACACTTACAATACACATTCATAATTTATAATATCACGTGTACTCTAAAATTTAGAGCTTATGGAAGTGGCACAAGGTACGTAAGTCCTATTTATATTGTGGCAATTTCTCTGTAGACTCTGTATTACAAGCTTTTTACTATGTCAAATCCTAAAAAATTACAGCTATCAGAACAAGATATCAATGAAATACTCTTATCCTGGTCGCTTGGCAATTCAACAGTTAGACCAACAAACCAGGGCACAGTCAACACAACTTTTTTTGTAGAGGCGCCCTCCCTTGGTAAATTTGTCTTCAAGATATACAGTGACACTACAACAACTGCACAAATTCATTATGAACACTCGCTGTTAAAACATTTACAATCATGTAACTTGTCGTTTGCCGTCCCAACTCCTGTACTAAGTAACTCAGGTGAAACATTAGTCACAGTTGATAAAAATGGTGGAGTACTGCGTGCAGCTTTACTTCCTTTGATTTTTGGTCAACCTGCCGAGCGTGAAAATCTTCTTCATATTAGCGCCGCTGCTTCGGCATTGGGAGAATTACATAATGCTCTAGCCGAATTTGATACTAGTGGTAAACTATCTCAGTTACCAACTTGGGGTAATCTTGAGAAGATTCATCCGTTAGTGGCGCCGCTAGAAGTACCGCAAATACTTAAGTTAGAATACTCACAACAACAGCAAATAACTAAAAGTTTAACAGAGCTAATTGAAGTGGCGCCGAGTTTATATAAAATACTTCCAACTCAAACCACTCATGCTGATTATTTATGCCCTAATGTTTTAGTTCATCAAAACCAAGTAGTTGGAATTTTAGATTTTGAATTTGCAACTTATGACTTAAGATTACTTGACTACGTTGCAGCGTTAGACCATTTTACTCGTCCATCAAAACAAGTTCCTGTGTGGGAGAGAATAGAAGCTTTCAGCGCAGGATATGCTAAACACGTTTCTCTTTCACAATCAGAAATAGAAAAATTAAAATTAGCATGGAGATTACAACAAGCTAGTTGTGTAGTTTACTGGACAGGATGGTTTTTAGAAAATAAAGTCACCCAGCAAAGTGTAGTAGATGGTGTGATAAAAATGTTGCAGTTAGAGGATTGGTTACAACAATAAATCAAGTTTTTATCTGACAAGTGTACTTAACAATTCTTCAAATAACGGCTCACCAAAGTTCATTAAACGTAGCGATGGTTTTTCATCATATATATATATTTGGGTAAAATGTGACTGTGTAGTTTTGCTGTTGATTGACAAATTGTTCGCATAGTTACAAAATTTTGACTCTTAAAACTGCCTCGGTAGTTTATCTCTCTTCTATGAACTCTGCATCTCTATGGTAAAAAAACGCGAGTCACTACACATCAGCGGCTTTGTGCTACAACCAACCGACATAATTAACCACATAGACAACAAAAAGACACATCGACTTTATCTGAGCTAATTATAATCAAGATGTTCAATATACCTAAAATCTATGTTAAAGCGTTTTCCTAAACTAAAGTCTTTTCTTCCTCTAATCGCATTCACTTTGATAACAGGCTATGTAAACAAAAGTAAAGATGAAGCTGTATCCAATCCAATTAAAGTTAATACAATCGCAGCAGTAACAGGCGCCGATGAAAAAATTCCTAAGTATAATCACATATTTGTCATCATTGCAGAAAATAAAGCTTATAGTCAAATGATAGGTGATGGTAAAAATACACCTAATTTGACTAATTTCGCAAATACTTACGGACTAGCAACTAACTTTTACGGTGAAGTTCATCCAAGTGAAGCTAATTATATTGCAATACTTGGAGGTAGTACCTTTGGTATTCATGATGACGATGCTTATTATTGCCAAGCTGGAAGTTCTGACCGTTTTTGTCATAACTCCAAAAAAGCCGACTATGCTAATCATACAATCGATAGTCGCAGTTTAATTGACCAACTCGAAGAAAATAAATTAACTTGGAAAGGATATTTTGAAGATATTCCAACTCCTGGTTCTAAAGCTGTTGTTTATCCTGATGCTAAACGCGCGCTTTATGCTTCAAAGCATAACGGGTTCATGAACTTCAAAAAAGTGCAAAATGACCCTGACATTGCAAATAAAATTGTTGGCTTAAATCAATTAACTACTGACCTACAATCAAATCAGGCACCTAACTATAGCCATATTATCTTAAATCAGTGTGATGAAATGCATGGACTTGCAGAATGTCCTAATCTGAACAATTTGATAGCAGTAGGGGATAAGCAGATAGGTAATATAGTCAGTCAAATACAAAATTCTAAATTATGGAAATCAACAGAAAATAATGCCATAGTTATCACGTGGGATGAAGACGATAACCCAATAATAAAAACAGAAACTCAGGGTTGTTGTGGTACTGACCCAAAAAGTAAGGCAAACTTTGGTGGTGGACACATTGCCACTATTGTTATTACTAATCATGGTGGGCGCCATATTGTTGATGCAACACCTTATAACCATTATTCACTATTGCGAACTACTGAAGATGCTTTTGGAATTCACGAATATTTAAATTATGCGGGTGACACAGAACACGGTGTTAAACCAATGACAAGCTTGTTCGCAACAGAAGTACATCAGATTTCTTTACAAACCACAAAATAATAGTAACCGTTCCTAACGTAGAATGACACTTACCTAACAATTGTAGGTTGGGTGGAGGCTTAGTTCGCACATGTTATGGCTATGGAGAAACAATTGACACAAAGCTTTAATTAGTAATCACGGAGATTGAGACAAAATATCTGCTTTTCTAGGCGCCTGAATGTAACAAATCCCCCTAAATACCCCTTAATAACTTAATAACTTAATAAAATTAGGCATGGCACAGGCAGGATGCCTGTGCCACATGAAATATGGAATACTATGCGAAGGTTGTGCTGGTGATGGTGTTGGACTGTACCGACTTCAGTGTTGCTAGTAAGTCGTTACTGCTAGTAACACGAAGTTGTGTGTCGGAACCTGTTTGGCTAATGGTTATGTCGTTGAATTTAAAACCACTGCCTAAACTAATTGTGTCGTTGGTGCCAAATCCATATATAGTAGCTTCACCGACACCTTGGTCTAATTTAAAGGTGTCTCTTCCACTTCCAGTATAGATAGTATCAATTCCTGAAGATGTTATTGTGTTGTCACCTTCACCTGCGTAGATTGTGTTGTTGCCACGACCTACGTTGATGATATCGTTTCCGGCGCCTGTATAGATTAAGTTATTGCCGTTACCAGCAAAGATGTTGTTGTTTCCTTCTCCTGCGTAGAAGATGTTGTTACCGTTGCCTGCGTCGAAGTAGTCGTTTCCGGCGCCTGCATACAAGTTATTATTACCTTCACCACCACGCACTATATTATTACCTTCACCTGCATAAATGGTGTCGTTACCACCAAAGCCGTAAATGTTATTATCAGCACTAGTGCCGTATAAAGTATCGTCTTCAGCAGTTCCACGGATAGCTACTGCGCGCGGGTTAACTTCAAACTGGCTAACGATACGAGGAGTACGGTTGATAACATCAGTTGGGTTAGCTTCTAGTTGTTCACGGGTATAAGCATCAACACCGTAGGTTGTTAATACTAGTTTTTGTGTGGTGGGGTCTATATCAAACTCTGTCCAACCAAAAGTATGGGCAGCTATGTAATCTCCCTGAAGTAATTTGGCGTTAATTAAACCGTCTGCTTGGGGAAGGTTGTTGTTCAAACCAAGCGGGTCATAACCAAGTCCAGCAAGTTGCTGGTTGACTAAGTTCTTGATAAACTGGTCTTTACCTGTTGTCGGTAAGGAGTCATAAAAGGCTTTTTGTGCAGTGGAAAGTAAACCTAAGTTACTAGCAATTCCCGCTACTGTTTGACCAAATGGAGCATCAAATGCTACCGAACCTGTAGTAATTTCAAAGGCGCCTGTTGCAAATTGTCGCTGTCCTGGTGCGGTTTGGTAAGTAAGATTGTTTACTAAAGTACCGTGAATATCCGCAGAAACAAATACAACGTTATCGATGTTGTTGTCATCGATATATTTCAATATTTCGGTACGTTCCGCAGCATATCCTTCGTAACGGTCGGATGCACCCGAAACTCCTAAGTTTTGCGCTGGTTCGGGAACCATAACAAATTTCCAGGTGATACCTTTGTTTTGGGCATCGAGTAAATCTCGCTTCAAGTCTTGCACTTGCGGGCGCCCTAACAATGTACGATTGGGATTGAACGAGTTTACTAGGAACGAAGTTGGGTTTGTTGGGTCAGCAGCAGGTAGTTCAGCATCGCGGAATGAACGCGCGTCTAGTACGAACGAAGCAGCATCACTACCGTAAGTATTATAACGGTAAAGTTTGCGTTCTCCGGCTGTGCGTGCATCACCAGTTTCACCGTAAAATTCATTACGGATAGGGTTATATTCTTGGAATGCTTGTAAACCGTTTTCGTACAATGGCGAATCGTTGACTAATCCTGTGTTGGCGCCATACAATGCTTGCTCACGAGCTGAAGCTTTCGCTAAATCTTCACCACCTTCAAAATCATTAACAACTTCGTGGTCATCGATAGTTGCCAAGATAGAAGTAGACGCGCGTAAATCACTCCATGTGTTTTGACCGTAACGCTTACCATATACTTCAGCGTGTTTGGTGCGATAATCATCAAGGGTTATTGCTTGAGTTTTTTCGGTTCCATCAGGATTTTTGAGCGCTGGTGAGGGAAAATCAGCGTAGATAGTATCACCAAATTCAAAGAAAAAGTCCAAGTTACGGTTGTCAGCGTTGGAAATTGCTGGATAAGGACTTAATTCACCTCGCCAATCTCCTGCTACTCCAAATGTTAACCCAGCTTTTGTGCCTAATGCTGCTGCTGTATTAAATTTTCCTGTGGCAGAGGCGCCTGCTGCATCGGTAACACGGTAGTAATATTGAGTTCCAGAGTTTAAGCCTGTAACATCAACTTTTACAGGTTGTAAGCTGTTAGTTACATTTGCTGTTGTTGTACCTGCAATGCTACTAAAATCGGATGACGTGGAATATTCAAATTTGACGGCGCCTGTAAAGTTACTACGTGCCCACAATACTGTAGAGTTTTGGGTAGTATCACCACTAGCAATTCCATTTAATAAAGAATTTGCTTGAGGTGCGCGCGGGTTGTAGTTGGTAGTATCTATTTTTAACGGGTTCGGTAAAGCGTTCGCAATATTTTCCCAAGGTACAAATTTAAAGTTGGTATTGACGTTCTCACCGTTAACAAGTTTTGCTGGTAGGTTTTGACCGTCTTGGGTGACGAATAAACCAAATGGGAAGTTAGGACCTAATGGTACATTAATAACGTCGGCGCCATCTGAATTTTGAACGCTATCAATTGCTCCGTTGTTACCTACTGCAAATCTACCCAAGAAATCATTACTGCCTTCACGAGTATATACTGCAAAGGTACTGTCACCCTGACTCGATGCGAGTAAGTACCCTGTACCGTCTTTACCGTAATATATAGTCAACCCTTCCGCGTCATCGGTAAGATTTTTTCCACCTTCAAAACGCACTTTGTCTATTAAAGTACCTGTTGTACCACCATCAGGTTCTGCTTGGAACTTCCAAATACCTACATCTTCTTGGGCAATATATAAATAACCAAGTTCTTGGTCTACAACTGTTCCTTCGGTTTGCGGCGAACGTCCTTCTGCTGTTGGTGAAGGTAAAGTAAAGTTGCGAACGAGTTCGGCGCCTATATTACCATTACCTTTGTCAACTAGTTTAAACTGTCCAACATCTCCCGTTGCTCTGCGGTTAACGAAGGCATAAAAATCACCTGTTTTAGGGCTATGATATAAAGCTAATCCATATGCACTGCGTGTTGATGGTGAATATGGAGGTGCAAACGGCGCCGCTTCAAATAGTGTACTAATATTGCTATCGGTGATATCTTTGAGATACTGACCAGAAGTACCGTTAGGGTCGATTTGGAAAATTGCGAGTTTATCGTTGTTACGGTCGGATGCTACGGCGATATCTACAGACTTTCCACCTAGCTTAAAGCCGTACTGTAAATCAACGTTGTTATATCTAATATTACCTGGATTTATTTCCTGTAAAAGATTACCAGATAAATCATATACTCGTAAACCTGCATTTTTGGCAGTTCCAAGCACTAAGCTCTTTTGACTATCTGTAGAATTTACATAGATAGCAGGGTCATCTGCATCCGCGCGTTGACTAAATGGTAAAGTTGAATCGTTAACTAAATCGGGACGAGTTTCAACGGTTGGGATAACTGTGGGTACTAAGTCAGCATCTAAAGCTAATATTTGAGTAAATTGTGTAGCACTAAAGTTATTATCGCTGACTAATACAATAGACTGGCGCCCGTCAGCAAGTTTCGGACCAAACGTCAAACCTTCAACGTTATCGAGTCCGGTAGGTAACTTTAGGTCATCAAGGTTTAATAACAACCGTTTTTCAACAGGTCTTATTGCTGCTAATTTATCACTGCTTAGATTATTTAACGAATCAATTGTACTAATATCACTGGCGCCTTGCAAAGTGATTTCATACAGTTTGATAGTATTACCTGTACCTGTTGAGAAGGAACGTTCTAAAGCAAGTAGTGTACCGCGATTATCTAATGCTAGTAAATCTACTAGTCCGTTGTTATTAGATGCTGTAGTTGGGTTTGATGGCGCCGCTACAGCATCGGTATTATATAAGTATTCTTTCTCAGGTTGTCCAGTAATGAGGTTGTATTGAATTATTCGCGAACGAGTTCCATTAGTTGTTGTGGCAACAGCACCATCTTGGAACAATGCGTTTTCGGTAGCTGTGTACAGGAATTTTTGGTCTGGAGAAATAGTCAAACTTTCAAATGCTAAGTTGTTACGAACACCTGCTGTTTGAGTATCACCCGCATCAACTCTACCGTTATTATTTGTATCTTGAACAAAGGGAAGGAATTTTGTGGGTACTGGCAGTGACCGAATAAACTGTCCTGTTGTTAAAGAGTATTCGTTAACAAACGGGTTAGTTACACGTCCTGCACTTGGGTTAACTTCACCTTCTGAAGAAATAAATACTGTACCTTTATTTGTAAGGGCAATACCTTCTGGGTCAAGACTTAATTCTGGGTACAAGTTACCGCTGGCATCTTTGATAGGAGTTGCGTTTGTAAAAGTGGCGCCAGTGGTAGCGATAGTATTCGGGTTGGTTGTAAAAGTATAGAACCGCGCGGGGCCAAATTGCGAACGGTCATCAGAGATTGCATAAAAGCGGTTATTAACAGCATCGTATGTAACACCCGATAAACCACCTAATTGTGTTTGCCTTCCATTTACTGTACCTGCGGCGCCGTCAGGAATAAAGCCTGTAGGAATTATAGTTTGTCCCTGGAAAGAAATATTCGGAATTGTTGCACCATTTGTAGAAGGGGAAACTTGAAGGTCTGCCCATACTAAACGGTGGTCGGAACTGGGGAAACCTCCAGGTAAGCTAGAGTTAAATGTACCGACTGCGGAGAATCCTGGGTCTGTGTTGAGAGGCCAGTAAACTGCACTATTATTTATAGTGAGATTACTTGAAGGTAAAACGTAGTCGGTGCGAAGATTTCCTGGGGCAGTATCTGCAAAGTCTGCTGTGTCGAAAGCTGGGTTGCCTCTTTGTGTACGGTTGGCGCCTCCTTGTAATTCTGATTGTTGGGGTCCACCTGCACTTGTAGGGATAAAATTAGTGTTAACGCGCGGGTTGTTGAGAATCTGGAGAATGGCGTTATCAAAGCTATCACCATCGTTAGGGTCAGCGTTTTGATCCCCCATGATGACAAATTGAGACCCGGCATTCAAACCGCCTTTATTACCGCCATCATCATATATATAGTTACCTTGACCAGGGGTAATATAATCTGACCAAAAACGAATTTCGTCATGGTTGCGTTTGCCGTTGCGGTCTTCGGGGCCATCAAATGTAGGTGGTGTTGGATGACTAACTAAAGCGTGAACGGTTTCACCGTTTATTTTGATGGGTATATCCCAATGACTTTTTGAAGAAAGACGTAAAATAGCTTGTTCTTCCGGAGAGTACCAAGGTGTGGAAGCGGGAGTCGCGATGGTGGAAAGAAGCGAGTTTGGCATGTCCTTCCATAAGAAGTTTTGGAAGGTGCGGATATTTGCTGTATCTATAGGGTATTTTGACAGCAGCAACATTCCAAATTGACCGGGGAAATTACCAAACCCAAATGCATCATCTCCGTATCCTGGGGCGCCTGGTGTTGTGACGACGCTACCATTGTTGTTGAGGTCAAAGCCAGAAGCTATACCAGTGTTGGAAGGGGCAATGTAAACGTAGGGATAGTTAACAGGAGTGGCGCCGTTTTGGCTTACTGAGAGGTAGTTTTGTTGGAGGAGTTTAACTGGCGCCAGTGGGTCACTAGCAACATAGTCAAATTCGTTGATAAGTAAAATATCGGGGTTGTTGCGTTGAATGATTTCAGCAACAGCTTTGGCTTGGGCATTATTTGGTGTCGATAAATCTCTAACTAAATCACCTTCGTTGTTGCGGTTGAGGGAAGCGTTAAACTGGGAAAAGCGAATAGTTGAGGAATCCATATATATTTTCAAGGGGCTGTAGATTGTGTTTATAAATCACAGAGGTTAATTTTTACTGATACGATGAAAATCAATCTGCCTAAAGTAGTATTTTTTATTGATTTGAATCAAGTATTTCTGACGATATTTTGCTTTGCAATATTTACTACTTTGACCATTAACCCCTGTATATACTATTGAAAGTCTGTTAATTTAAATACTGATATGTTTTAGTTTATGCAATGGTTAAGGTCTTGTAGGTTGGGTGGAAGCTTTGCGTTCACGTAGTGTTCCGTGGGAAAACCCAACAAAGCATCAAAAAATGTTAAGTTTAAAAATACGAACCGCAAAGCACGCTAAGTACGCAAAGAAAGAAAGGGAGATTTAAGTGTTTTTTGAGAATGAGTTTATTATTTCTTTGTAGCAAACTAGCCAAAAATAAAGTGCAGCATTAAGTCCGCTGAACAACTTGGGTATACCTTCTGCAAAGTTTGAGATATTTTGAATATGTAGTGAGTCAATAGTAACTGCGATTATGAGTAAAATTAAGCTTGCTAAAAGTAAAATATAGGGTGTTGATTTAATTCTTTTCCAGAAAGCTTTGCCATAACTAAAGGCAATTATTGCATAAACAAAGATAGTTAGGAGCTTTGGGATACCAAAATAGGCGAATATTATATGAACACGATATATTTCATTGATTAGGAAACCTAACATTAGTAGCGCAGAATAAAAAATAAAACTATTGTTTTGATTATGAGGCTTAATCTTGTTCAGTAAACCAAAAGTAAATGCACAAACTACTGGAGGTATACAGCACAATAACTCGAATGTATGCGTCAATACTCCTGCGGTGGGATATTCTGGACTTGCTGGCGGATTAAACAATCCTCCTATAGGTAGATTTAACGAATAAGCGCAGGCGATTATTGATATCATTACTAGTAAACATAAGCTGTTGACCCAAATAATGGAACGGTAATTTTTCATAAATATCTATTCAAAAACTATAATTTTGGTAACTACTACAGAGTTTTAATCTGGCTATTGATTATACACAAGATATTTACGATTTTCCAGAAATTACTATTAATTATGTATAAAGATACAGTCAATAAAAGTTGGAACGAATGTAACCAAAATGTATTAAATTAATCTTGTCGCGTTTTTGAAATATACAATGACAAACTTTGAAATTAATACATCTGATGTCAAAGTACCTAATAACGACTTGAAAATTGACGCTTACTTAGCTCAACCTACACAAACAGAGCAAATTCCAGCAGTTATAGTTATTCAAGAAATCTTTGGTGTCAACAGTCACATTCGGGATGTCACCGAACGGATAGCTAAACAAGGGTATGTGGCAATTGCACCTGCGATGTTTCAACGTGTTGCTCCTGGTTTTGATGTTGGGTACTCTCAAGAAGACATGCAGCTTGGTTATCAGTATATGCAACAAATCAAGGCGCCGGATATTATGAGTGATATTCAAGCGACTATTGCTTATCTTAAAACTTTACCCAATGTTAAGGCGGAAGCAATAGGCGGCATTGGTTTTTGTTTTGGTGGTCATGTTGCTTACTTAGCTGCAACACTACCCGATATTAAAGCAACTGCTTCGTTCTACGGAGGTGGAATTGCTACTTCGGGTCTTGGTGCGGATACTGCAACAATTAACCGAACTTCGGAAATAAAATGTACTATTTACACATTTTTTGGTACAAAAGATTCATTAATTCCACAGGAGCAAAATCAGCAAATAGAGGCAGAGTTGAAGAAACATCATATCAATCATCGTGTATTTAGGTACGATGCAGACCACGGATTTTTCTGCGACCAGCGCGCGAGTTATAATCCTGAAGCTGCTGCAGATGCTTGGCAACATGTATTGGAATTGTTCCAAAATAATTTAAAGTAACATCTTGTGGAACGGGCATCTCTTGCCCGTCGCTTCGCGATAAATTGATTATGCCGTAACGCAGAAGCCGCGTAAAAGATACATATTTATAATCAAAAAAGAATAATTAAAAAAGAGGTACTCAATGGCACGGGAAGTAACAGATACCGATAACATAACTTGGTCATGCGCTGAGGCTTATTCAGGGCTTTCTGACAACGAAGAAAAAAGCGATGCTGCTAAAGTTAGTGGTGAGGATGATACATATTGGGTTGTTTGTACTCCAAGTGGTGGCGCCAAGTCAGTAAGGATTAAGCTATCAGGTGATTGGGAAAATTCATATTCGGATGAAGAACTACTAGACCAGATTAAGCAAGAACTACAACCAACAGCTTAATAGTAGTAAAATCGGTATATAAAGCGTTAGGTATGTGGTATATTGAAAAAAGTTCAGCGTAGCAATAAGGGTGTAGGGTGCGTGATAGCTATTACAATCTACAATAAAATTAAAAATTAAAAAGCTATCACGCACCTCCCTCCGTCACTTGTCACAACATTTGAATTTACATAAATTATTAATTTTCAATTTTTTCATTAGTCTTAATAAGTTTTGGAGGATAAGAAACATAAGTAATTTTACTTTTTTTCTCACTCTCTTTGATATCTTTGTAAATTGCCCATAAGTCGTAATTAAATTTAGCGGCATGGGCTTCTCGAACTTGTCTTATTTCTTCTACAATTGGGTCTTCTTTCATTGTTTTAAGTCTCCAAAAGTTCCTCTGGTGTACAAATTGCGACTGGTTCATAACCTCTTGAACGACAAAAACGTTCAACTTGTTGGCGAATTGCCGCGTTTGCAATATGCTTACAATTCCATGTTATTAAATAATCCACCCCGTTTGTAACCGCAATAGCAATATGAAATGCATCATCAGTAGCTTTTTTAGGTAGTATACCAGTTTCAACCAGCGTTTGTGCTAATGATACCGCTTCTTCTGTAATTTCAAGCAATTCTATCCCAGATAAAACTTTAAGCCTTTCTTGGGCTGCAATGGTATCTCCTGCACTAACTTCTCGAATAACCAGTTCCCAAGCAACAATGTTAAATGCTTCTCTACAATTTTCCCACCAGTCTCGTGTGGTCTGTTGGTGTCCCGCAATAACTACATCACGGTTAGGACGGGAAGTTAAATAACTAATCACCGAAGTTTTTACATAAACTTTGGCTTTTATAAGACAACTAATTATTTTTATAATAGAGTTATTCTACTATAATTAGAATTTACGATACTGTCACAATCAGGAGTCGGTGCGTGACGCTACAAGTCTTACTTCTACGTTGAAATTCCTTTATAGCGTCACGCACCCTACGATTTTTATGTGCCACTCGCCTAAGTCCTGTATATATAGCAACTGCGTGTGTTGTGGATACAAGAGAATTTACTATAAGCGTATTTTACTTGAGTTTTTCTTTGATTCGTTTTACTTGCTCTTGAAACTCGGCTCCTTTTTCTGGGTTGACCATTGCGATAAAATCAGCAAAGCCTGTAATTGCAGCAATGGTGTTGGAAGTGTTGCCCCAGTGTTTGCCTTTTATACCAGATTTTTCGATTTGATATAAAGTCGCGCGGAATTTGTTTAGTGTTTTTCTAGAAACAGTGGGTTTCTCGTTGACTACTACACCTGTAACTTCTTGTTGGTTGTATTTTCTTTGGATTCGAGTTTTATCTTGGTTTATTGTAAAGCCTTCGTGTGTAACGATGGACTCTGTACGTCGGAGAATGTTACAGATGGAGTTGAGGCTGTCACCAGAAGCAGAAAAGGTTAAATCATCTGCATAGCGAGTATAAGTGAAACCTAATTTTTCTGCCATTTCTGTTAAGCGACGGTCTAAACGACGACAAAGCAAGTTGGAAATGGCTGGACTGGCTGGTGAACCTTGGGGAAGAAATCTATCACCAACCGCAACATAATAATTTTCACCGTCTAATTCGAGTTCTTCGACTTCAGCAGCAGTACATATTAAAGCAAAAATAGTTGCTGCGGCGCCTGAATAACCGAAGGAACGGAATAGTCCTTTGACTCTTTTGTAAGATATGGAAGGGAAAAAGTCTTTTAAGTCAAAGTTTATAATTACTTCAGCACCAACGTGAGGAGTTGCGTTAGATACGATAGAACGTTCTCGACGAAAGCCATGTGCAGCATCATGAAGTTCTAATTTTTCAAGAATACTTCCTAATATCCAGTGCTGCGCTTGCTTCAAATTTGGCATGGGCGCCGATATAATGCGTTCTCCCCCTGTTTTCTTGGGCATTTTGAAGCGGATATAGTGAGAGACTGTGGAAGTTTTGCGGTTGAATGCTAAGAAACGCAATTTACCAACAGTGATTCCCATTGCTACTGCTATTTGTTCGGGAGTATTACAAATAGGTAACGAGAGTGAATTTAATCTTTCTTCATTACCTTCAGTATTGTTTAAATCACCTGAAACGTCTTCACCAAGGTAAAGAATTTCTTTCTCTTTTCTTTGTTTCCAAGCTTCCGCACGTTCTTTTCGTTCTCGCTCTTGCCGTTCTTTGGTTTCCTGGCACCTGCGACGTGATTCTTCTGAGCGTTTCTGATGAGCCTGTTCGTGTTGTAGTAGCTGTGAATTTTGCTGTCGTAATGTTTGTAATTCCCTTTGAATTTCTTCCTGGCGCCGAATATCTTCTTCTGAGTCTTGGGGTGAATCACCTTGCCAAAAGCCATAGCGTTGCATGTCTTCGAGAATGAATTTTTCCTTGCCAACTTCGCGGACAAATTGGCGCATTTCTTCTCGGTTACGGGGCTGGTCGCTCATATCATGCTGTAGAGACTAAATATTTAATGCTTTCAGCTTAACTTTGAGGCTTCAAAAATGTCAGGATTATTTGTATAAAAAATTACGCACATCTGCTAGTTTGTAAACCCCTTCGTAAATCCCTCAAGGCTAGACAGTTTTACTCAGCGGAGCCACCCCCAACCTTTTTTAAACAGAGTCACAGTCTCAAATGTCACTTTGCATTTGGAACTGAATAGTCGTCGGTTTTACTGAAACCAAACCGCGACACTGGGTGGCGGAGCGCCGTAAAGAACTGGCTAGTGATGCATGTTTAAACTTAGCGCAAGGACGATGATACATCGTCCGGATTGCAAGGTTAATACTTACGACTAGCTGCTGTGCGCGAACTTTTATTTTTTTGTATCTATAGCTTAATCGTACTCTAGTGATTTTGGGAAGGGGGAAAGCTAAAAATTTACAAAGTGATATTTATTCAGACTGGCGCCTAAATTGCATTCGTAAGGCTAGCATGTGTTCACAGGGACCTTTGTAGAGTTTGTGGTGCTTGTACCAGCTACAAGTGCATTGAGCTTGTGTGATACGCTCATCTTTGTCAATGGTTAAAGATGGGGTGTAAGTTTTGCCTTTACTTATGACACGACCGTTCAAGGTCAATATGCCTTCTTTTTCGTTGACAGATGTAACTTGTACAGCGTTTTGCTTTAAGAAGCGTGTAGCTTTTTCTTCGCGCTCGTTGGCAAAGCGTAAACGCTCTATCGGTAGCGGTTCGCGGCTTAGTTCTCTAACTCGATACACTTGTTTGTTTAAGTCATATATTACTCTACCTGCTTGTGTATAAGCACTTAAGGCTCCCATTACTGTTGTACGAGTAATACCTAAGCGTTGTGAAAGATTATCTATATTTTCTACCCAATTTTCCCGCAGTGCATTAAATATTGTCCTTTGTGTCCACTCGTCAACATCCGCGCGCGGCGCCATCAAGTCAAAGTTACCAGCACTTGCCCAGTCATTGGCTGTCCACCCTGACAAACCCAAGGTAAAAGACATATCACCTAAGTCGGCTACGTAAAAGGAAGGCATACCCGTACCTAATAAGTACACTGTAAATTTTTCGGCAACAGGAATCAGCCGTTCGAGAATGTGAAGACGACGGCGCCCCCATATACGAATTGTTTGAGCATCCCCATGATAAATAGAACGATGACAGACGAGTTCTATATTCCAGGGTTCAAATATAACCCGCACTGGTTCACCTGGTTTGAGGTGGTAACACATACTGCGCGGACCTTCTTTTTCTTTGTGGCGCCGTAGTATGAAACATAAGTTATGGACATCCATTGGGTGCAAGTCGAAGCTCGTTGCTGGTAAGCACATTGCTGAACTGACTTGTAGAAAACCTCTGACCCAGCTATCAGGTAAGTCTATTTTGACTTCTTTATAGGTGTCTTCGTTTGTGGTCTGAACTTCAAAGCCAGAAGGGTCTACTTGTAGCTGTGTTGTTTTGTAACTGCGGATTTTCTGAAATTCATTATATAGTGATGCTGAATAATCTACGTTGGTTGTTCCGCAGGCAAATTCTTTGATGTTTTTGAAGACTTCATAACTGGCGCCTAAACGTCCATAACTAGATTCGTCGATGCTGAAACATTCAAAAAATACTTCATCTGGGTGAACGGTTATTACAGGGTCGAGGACATACCAAGCATCGCGGTTCTTTTCATACAAGTATTGGAAGTAACGTCTTTGAGCTTCATAATAATTGGCACGCTGTTTGTATATACGATTTGTTAGTTCGTTATATTCGGTTTGTAGTTGCTGGATTTTTTCGGCAATGTCTTGGCGCAGTGTTGTTACTAGTTGCCAGTCTATTTGGTCTTGTTTCGCGCGCCATTCTTTGTATGCGGTTTTGTCTTTGGGTTTGAAGCGTAGGTCTGATACTACTACGTCGTGTAATGCCATTATGGCTTCGCGAAAGGCTATGTTTTGCCGTAGTTCGCCTATGAAGTATGTGGGTGGACGCTTTGTGTCGGGGGAGAAGGACATTTGAGTGTCGCTACCGTTTTGTATTATTTCTGTGCTTTTTTTATAGGTGTAGTTAAATTCCATGTTTTTAAAAAGATGATTTACCACAAAGACACATAATCCGGAGGATTTGCCGCAGGGTAGGGCACAAAGAAGGAAGAAAGAGAGTTATTTGCTTCTTGTTTCAGTTACACTTTTTAAGTTGAATGGTAGTGAGATATGAGGAAATTTTTTACGAATTTTTAACATTATTTGTATTGTCATTGATTTATTTCCTATTGCTATTGTTGCTGATTGCCGTGACATTATTTCTGCCACTATAGTCGCGGCAGTTTCACTTTTTTGTACTTCTGTTTCTAGAAAGACTAAAATTCTCTTTTTTACTATACTACCACGATTTACAAGAGATAATACACGTATAAAAAATGGCATTAATTCACGTAATCGTTCTGGATTGTTTTCTGCGTATTCTTCTAAAAAGTTGCTAGCAAATAGCTGCATATCTGCTGATGGATGTTCGCTAAATTTGAGGAGGTATTCTTGTCCTTGTTGGGTGTGGAAGTTTCGAGTTACTAAGTCACGTCCTAGTTGCCTTACATTTTCTCGGACGCTATCACAGATGGCTATTAAAACTTCTGGTGCAATTTCTTCAGGCGCCAAGTCTTGGGTAAATACTCTAAATGCAAACTCTCGTGAGTCGTCCCATTTTGACTCTAACAAGCGTACTGCTGCTAGCATTTGTTCAGAATCCGCGCGTAAACGGTTTAATATTTGGCAAAATATCTGTGTTGCGGCTTGACGAACTGTAAAAATTTCATGGTTGGCAAGTTTTACAATTTCGCTGGTTGCTAATTCTGGTATTAAAGCTTGATAATTTTCATGCAGTAGTATACCTCCTAGTTCTTGAGCATGGGGATACTTCGCGCGCAAAAGTTTGAAAATGGTTTCTTTAGTAATACTTGATGTCCATCCTTGTAAGTCTTTTAGTAGTAAAGTTTGTAAATAGATGTTAATTCCTTCATATTTTTCTGGGATGAGTAAAATATCAATTAAATCTAAAGCTAGTTGAATGTTGAAGCAATTATAAGTTAAAGCTAAATATCGGATAGTGGGTTTGATGGCATTACGTATTGCTGGACTAATATTTGTTGCCATGACGACAATTAAGCTTCTATATTCTTCAATTAGGTTTTCGTTAGGTAATGCACTAAATAATCTTAGACCAATTACTCGGACTCGTTCATGTGAAGATTCTAAAATATTTACTATTAATTCTGGTGGTACAGACTCGGCGCCTATTTCATGATTCAATAAAATACGGGCGCCTAATTCCTGAATTATTGCCAGAGGGTGTATGATTAACTGTTGAATGGTATTTAGTGATATACTGCGTAGCTGAAGTGTGAAGTTGATTAGTAAAACAGCCATTAAGTCTTTGACTGTATTGTGTTGATATTCAGATATTGATGAAGATTTTAGTGACAGTAATTTAGCAATAATTATTTCAATAAATATAAGTGCTACACTGTTTGAAATAATACTGCTATTTAATATACTGCGGGCTAATTTACGAGTTTCTACATATTCGCTAGTAATTAATTTTGGTATAAAAGTATTGTCTTGTAAAAAGGTGTCTCGCCTTTTGCTAATTAGTCGTAAAGCTTGACCGCGCGCTTTCTCATCAATACAATTTGCCAGCGCTAAAATTAACTCGTTGTTTGGCTCGGTATAATTATATTTTCTCCTTGTGACATCAAAACCAAATTGTACGGTAGTTAAATAAGGCTTTTTAACCAGTTCAATAATTGTACTGATATCAATAGCATCTAATAACGACGAAGAACTATTTAAAACTTTGACTGCAAAATTGTGGACAGGACGACACTTGCTTTCTAAAAGTAATCTTACCAAGATAGTTGGATTTTGTTCCCAAAGTTGTGGGAAAGCTTCTTCTCGCTGTAAGTGGATTATTTCCCCAGATAGCTTATAAGCTTCTCGACATGACCATGCGTGTGCATTAGATTTTAATTCATAGCGTAGACTATTTTCGTAAAGAATATGATTAAAGGTTATATATCGAGCAAATACATCCCAAATTTTCTTATACTCATACTCGACAAATGGGTTTACTAGAACAGTTTGAAGAATAGATGATTCTGTAAATTGTGTAAGTTGTTCAGAAGAAATTTTACGCTTGAAAACAGACTCTTTTACTGGTTCTGCATCGGCATCAGAATATTGGAGTAAAATTTCGGCAGCTATTCTTACATAGTCAGGGTCGCCATCTTCACCTAGTTTTCTGAGAGTACGCCATAGGCGCCGCAAAAAATAGTCACGGGTTTTTGTACTATAAGCAAGCTTTGAGTCAGGACGTTTTAGTTCTTCTGTAATTTCATCATTAATTAGTTCCTTATAACTTCTTGTTTTTGAGTCCCAATACAAACCAGATTTTTTAAGATGCTTATCCTCTGCTACTTGAATAGTTTTTTTTCTACTGGAAAACATAGGTAATTGCTTGTCGAAGCGGTAAGCTAAAATAGCAAATACTTCTGCATCACGACGGTATTCGGCAATTTTAAAAATATGTCGTATTCGCTGAAAGTAATTAGGTGCAAAAGGGGCGTGGCGTAAAATATTTAACAGTGCAGGACGCACGTGTTGATTATCTATTTGGTAAATAGTATCGAGAACAGCAAAATTTTGATAATCTCCACTTCCTAGGTATGTGCGGAGTGCAGCAGTAAATGACTCTGAGGAACCATCGCGCGCTAAATTCCGTAATTCCGAAGGCAAACTTTCAATTTTTTGCGCTAGTAAATTTGTTTTGCTATCATCATCTACTAGCTTTAATAACGCTTCAAAAGCAATACGTCTGACAAAATCAGATGTTGCGCTTGTTTGGTGTAACTGGGTGACGAATGGTATTGCTTCACTGGCGCCACACCATCCTAATGACCATATTATGCAGTAATCTCTTAAAGGGGCACCTGTACCAAGAAGATTGATAAGTAACGGTGTAGCTTCTATAATTTTAAGCTCCCCCGCGCGCCATATTGCCCTTTCTAAGTTCCATTTGTTGGGCTGATTATCTGCTAGACGGTTAATAACTGCTTGCTTGTGTGGGTCATCTACTGTTATGGGTTGAGTTAAATCAAATTTATTTAAGTTATTTTCTGCAACACTTTCTATATATCCCTTTTTCCGCTTCTGTTCGATTAACTTATCAAATACTTTCTGCGCTTCTTCTAAAGGTACAGCTTGAACTGTCTTTGAACCCTCTTTTAAATTTCCACCACGCTTGCCGTAGCGGAAGTTAACCAGATAACGCTGGTTCCCTATTTGACATAAGTCAACTTCGTAAACTCGATTCGATGTAACCTCTTGGTGATGCAGCGTTGTACGCTTAACCAGCTTCATATAGATTTTTGACCACTGATAAACCGTTAGAATACTATTTTGGCTTATACAGAGAAAAATAGTCAGATGGTAAATATACGGTCTTTTACGTCTTTATATGAACATCTTGGACTTAAAACTCAGCTTCTATGTTCCGTGCGCTATGAAGAACACGAAGTATAATTACGTGCGTATCTTGAATGGTGAAAAATATGCGATATGTGTTTCTTCCTTTTCCAAATAATAGTTGCCTTATTTCTTCTTCAAAAGCATTATCAATTGAAGCCAATGCACACCTTGCTGGAAATGTATCAAGTGTAAGAATCGAATTATTAATTTCATTTACCCATAGTTTTGCTTGTTCAGGCGAGTCATTTTTGCGAATCCATTTTGCTACTTCTTTTATATCAACTTTTGCTGCCGGAAGGATAATAACTTGATATTTCATTTTTCTAGCGATTCCAATATTTCCTTAAATGCTTCATCAGCGGGTTGACCCTCTCCTGCTTTCATTTGGTTAATCGCTACTTTGACTGCTTCTATTGTCTCAAGTCTTTCAACTAATTTTAACAGCTTCTGATATGACTTCACATCTTGCACTATGACCTCAGCTTTCCCATCAACAGTTAATACCATTGGTTGACCAGTCTCTCGCAACTGCTCAATAAATTGTGTGGTATTTTGTTGAAAGTTTGATAGGGAATCTATACCCTGTGCAGCATTAAGC
Organism: Calothrix sp. CBUCES-K 9914; assembly: GCF_059640475.1. NCBI lineage: Bacteria > Bacillati > Cyanobacteriota > Cyanophyceae > Nostocales > Calotrichaceae > Calothrix > Calothrix sp. CBUCES-K 9914. The sequence continues at coordinate 39,632 of NZ_JBXXZH010000014.1, read as the reverse complement.
ATATAAATAGTAACTTTATTTGGATTAAATATTTATTGTAGCAAGATTCTTAGATTTTAACAGGCATCCTGCATGTTCTACAAGACAAACTCTTGTAGAACAGGCAAGGATGCCCATCCTTCTTTATGCCCAAGTCCACATTCCAGGGCTATCATCAAGGTAGTCGGTGACGAGGCGCCCAATACCATCAATTTCTTGTAAATCTTCGTCTGATAGTTTTACTATTGCAGCTTTGGCATTAGCTACAGCTTGTTCGGTATTTCTGGCGCCTACTATTGCATTACTTTGAGGTTGAGCTATTAACCAAGCTATCGCAAGTTGAGCAAGTGTACAATTATGACTTTCGGCAATAGAACGTAATTTTTCTAATGCGGAGAGCGCGCGTTCAAAGTTCTCACCTTGAAATAATTTATTATCAGCGCGGTTATCTCCTTGCTCAAATTTATGTCCTTTTTCAAACTTCCCTGTTAATAAACCTTGTGCGAGGGGTGAGTAGGCAATAATTGATATTTGATTTTCCACACAGTAAGGCGCCGCATCTTTTTCTACGTAGCGCCAAAATAAAGAGTATGGAGGTTGTAAACTGTCAATACGTCCGTATTGAGTTGCTTCTTGAAGTTGGGCGCCTGAAAAGTTAGAAACACCTATTGCCCGTATTTTCCCCTGTGCCTTTAATTCATTTAGTGCGCGCATTGTTTCTTCTATTGGCACTATTTCCGTATTGAAGGCGCCGGAAGGCCAATGAATTTGATACAAGTCTATGTAGTCAGTTTTGAGATTTTTAAGTGAATTCTCGCAAGCCTCTATGACTTGATTGTACTTCAGATGGTTAGCGAATACTTTAGTGGCATATTCTACTTGGTCACGCTTATCGGAAAGTGCTTCTGCTACAATTCTTTCAGAATGTCCTTGCCCATAAACTTCTGCTGTGTCGATGGTTGTTATACCTGCATCAACTGCCGCGCGTATTGCTTTTATTGAGTCATCATCTTCTATACCTACCCATTGTTTCTTACCCGCTTGCCAAGTTCCCATAAGAATGGGTGTAATATGCACCTCGGATGTTCCTAACTGTCGCTTTTCCATATTTCACCTGAATTAAAATTCACTACCTGGATAGTTTTTTAGTTTATAGAACTTAGTGTTCAATAAAAATCAGTGTTAAAGTAGATATTTATGAAATTAACTAGTACTTTCCACGCTTTAAAGGAATGGGCTGTTGCAATTGAAGCTTTGGAAGCAGGTGATACTGTGATGCTGCTTCGCAAAGGTGGTATCCACGAACTAGGTGGACGCTTTCAAGTTGCCCAAGCACAAGTTTTACTATATCCGACTTATGAACACCAGCAACCAAGATTGCTTAAATCTGAATACGAAGCGCGCGTTGTTCCTGTAACATCCGGTTGGCATCCACAAACTGTACGTATTGGTAGCTGGGCACATATTACTGACATTTTGCCTGTAACATCCGAAAACGTTGTTAACGAATTATTGCCTTTTCATATTTGGAACGAGCATTTCCTAAATGACCGTCTCAAGTGGAAACCGCGTCAACCCTTATTTGTATTGCTGCTACGCGCGTACAAGTTAGCACGAGTTGAGGAAATTCCTTACCGTGACTCATATGGTGGTTGTAAATCTTGGATTGATTTGGAGGGTTCAATTAGTATAGATGATGCAATACCTGTCTTACCTGAATCTACTTATAACCAAACTGTAAATGATATTCGCTGTATAATTGGTGATAAGTTATATGCTCCATCTATATAAGATAGATAAGAACGTATATCACAATTTTGGCGCCTCTTATTGAAAACAAAAAGTAAATTTTCCTGAGTTTCCCCTTCCTGAAGAACCTTGCACACTTCCTGCTGTGTTACTTCGCAGTGCAACATAACGTTTGATTAACATTCGCAGTTGTTCTGGTTGTAATAACTTCGGAAATTTGTTAATTGCTAGTTCAAGGTCATCAAGATAAGCTGCATGACTAGAGAAAGCATTAAATTTAGCTTGCATCCATTTTTCTGAAAGAGTTAGTAAGGTGCAAAGCTCCTGCTCACGTCGTGCAGCATCAAGATGTCTGACTAGGTATAACAGTCCATACTCATCGCAATTTGTCCAGTCTACCTCTTCCCAAGTGATAGAATCTGGTTTGTAGTACACAATAATTAAGTTATGCTGTAAGGAAGCATCCGACCAAAAATCTCCACTACGTTTTCGGTCGAGTAAATAATCCCGCAGTGATTCATGGAAAATAGTATAAGTTACATTGCCTTGTGCATCTTTATTTTCATCTAATAAAGGACGCAGTATTTCCAGACTTTGCAATAACTTCTCAATCTCAATACCTGTAAATTTGCTTAACTGCTCTTGTGTTAAAGGTTGCTGTGCGACCGTCAATCTTCCTAAAATGTGCTGATAATCACATTCATCACGATTGATACGCTCAAGGAAGTTGTGGTATATATCATCAATACTGTGGGGCAACGTATCGAGGTTATCTATATTTTGCTGTGCTGCTATGTTGTCTATTACTAACTTTGCATACAAAAAATTGCCTTTTGCATAGTTGGCAATCTGACTGATTAAACTTCCGCTTGGTAAATGTTCAGGGGGCGCCTCTCCTGAACGGTTATAATCCAAAAATTGAAAACGTGGATCTTTGAAACGTCCCTCGATATACTGCCAGATGTCTGCTAGATTCAATGAAGACGTGTTTTCTATATAGTATGGTGTAACGTTTGTAAATTCCCGTAGTAATGGGTCTTTGGGACGAGATGTCAAAATAAAGCGTACCCAATCGGGTAACTCTAAGCTATACAATTGTGCAAGTAACCTAATTATATTTTCATCCCCTGTAATTCCAGCTTCGTACAACGAATCAATCAAAATGACTACATCTGTTGAAAGTTGCTGTAATTGTGTCAAAGGTAGACGAATTAAGATTTCAAGCTCGTTTTCTGGGTCATTTGGCGCCAAATTTTGAATGTAAAGTTTTGTTAGCTCACTTCCAGTTAGTGAGTCAATATAATTAACTTGAGTTTGTAAGTCAGTTGGTTTAATTGTACTTGCCAAAGCTTGTCCATAGTTTGGCAAATTTCCTAACTGTACAGCCAAAGACCTTAATATGTAGCTGGATTTTGTAGTTTCTACGTCCCCCATTGTACAAAAATGGTACGCTGTTACATAATTGCGCGTAATCAATTGCGTAGAAATACTGCTTAAACCTACCCCAGGTTCCCCAGTTAGAATTAAAAAACGTTGATTTTTATTTAATAACCAGTTATTTATATGTTGAAAAAGCCAATCACGCCCAATAAAATTTTCTATAAGAGTTTTCATATTATTTGTATAAAAAATAATAGCAAGTTGAAGTAACTACCTAAAATCTGGTATTTGACTTCATACGACATAGAGTTAAGCTAACACATGATTTTTAATAAAGTCTTTAGATTTTGGTATAGCATATCAGTCTGATTTAACTACAATTCTATCCGCAAGTCGATGCCTAGTACAGTTAACCACATAACAATATAGTCGGAAATCACTATTGACAAATAGCAACAAAAATGCATATATGAATGATTAATTGATTTTACGTCGTTTTGGACAATGTAGAGACATGAATGATGATCAAAACGCGATGTAGAGACGTGAAATTTCACGTCTCTACACAAATAGGGCTAATATATTATCGACAATGCAGCGTTCGGAGTCGGAAATATTCTAATTATGGTGTTTGACCGGGTGTAGGTGCTGGGTTTACTTCGGGTGTTTGACCAGGTGTAGGTACTTGGTTTTGTGTAGGTGTTTGGTTTTGTGTAGGTGTTTGGTTTGTTCCAGGTGCTGTATTTGGTGCTGGCGCCTGATTTGGTCGAGTTGTGGGGTTTGACTCTTGTTGGAGTTTTGCTGCGATGGTTTTGCGTAAGCTTGCTGGTAGAAGTACGCGGTTAACTGCGTGAATTACACCGTTACTTGCTTTGATGTCAGTTTGGGTAACACTGGCATCGTTTATAATCACCTTCTTACCAGTTTTGCGAACAGTTACCGTACCACCGAGAGTTTTGATAGAACCATTTTTTAGTTGACTAGCAGTAACTTTACGAGGTACAACGTGATAGGAAAGCACTTCCCTTAACAATTCTTTGTTCTGAGGTTCGAGTAAAAGCTGTAAGGCGCCTTGAGGTAAGGAAGAGCTAAAAGCTTGGTCGGTAGGTGCAAAGATTGTATAAGAACCGCTGGAAAGGGTGCTAGACAAACCTGCTGCTTCAACAGCTTGTGCAAGTGTAGTAAATGTACCACTCGACTGCGCTACTTGTAATAGATTTTCATTCGCCGTGTTTGTTGGATTTTTGGCTGGTGTGGATCGATTTGTTGATGGTTTTGTGGTGCCAGTGGGAGTATCTGTAGTGCTACCTGGAGATTCTGGAGTATTTGTTGGAGATTCTGGAGTATTTGTTGGCGCTCCCGGATTTTGATTTGTTTGTGCAGTTACAGGTACTGCTAGGGCGCTAATACCTATCATAGTAGCAGCAGCAATTCTGACAGGATTTATGATTTTGTTAAACATGATTACACTGGTTTGTAATTAAATACGCACGGTTATCAAGTTAGTTAAGTTTTGTATATAATTCCTCTAGCAAAAGTAGTATTTTTTATGTTTGATATTCAATTACTCCCCCGTATAAATGCTAAGGTTACACGTCAAAATGGTAAACAATATTACGTTGATGCTGATGGAAAAAGTTTTCCTAGCGTGACAACAATATTGAATGCAACCAAACCACAAAAAGACCGTGATAGGCTAGCTAATTGGAAAGCACGTATCGGTGTAGAAGAAGCGACTAAAATTACAACAAAAGCTAGTCGTCGTGGTACTCAAACACACAAGCATATTGAACGTTATTTACTTAATCAAGACCCTATTTGTCCTGAAGCTAGTCTTCCATACTGGGAAAGTATTAAACCTGTTTTAGATAAAATTGATACTGTTAGATTAATTGAAGGCTCGGTTTTTAACTACAATTTCAACTATTCGGGTCAAGTTGACTGTGTTGCCAGCTATGAAGGTATAAATTGTATTTGCGAGTGGAAAACTGCTGATAAGCCAAAAGGTTCTATAGAAAGATTATATGAATATCCATTGCAGTTAGCAGCATATTTAGGAGCAGTGAGTGAGTCTTACCGTGAGTATGATATTGAAGTGAAACGCGCGCTTTTGGTTGTAGCTATTCCAAATACTCCCGCAGAAGTCTTTTGGTTTGATACCGAAGCGATGGAAGAATACTGGTTGATATGGGAGAAGCGAGTTAGAGAATATTGGGAAAAACGTAGCATAGGCTTATAGCCTGTGCAATAATATAGTTATTTTTTACCACAAAGACACAAAGGACACAAAGAGAGTTTTAAACATCCTCTAATACTGCTAGTACTGCTTTTGGTTGTAATTTATCTTTGAACCAAACGATACGCGCGGGTACGTCGTTTAATTTTACTCCTGCTTTTTCTAAGTTTAGTCTTTCGGAAATTGCTAGGATTAAGTTATTGCATCCTGAACGTCGGACTTGAGAAAATTTCTTTTGTAAATATTCTGGGCGCCAGTACCCTACAATCTCTAGTAAGTAATCTCTACCATCTGGATGAACGAGACGAAAATCGGGAATCATGACGCTACCGGGTATTGGAATTAAATCAACTTCGCGCTCTAATTGCCATTCAGTTTTAAGAGATTCCCATTTATCGGCAAACGATGCTTCTAACATACTATCGTATGGTTTCCCAGGTGGGTAATGTGTGACTAAACCACAATCTGCAGAGTGAAGCGCAAATCTTCCTATTTTCCAAGTATCGTTGTACACATCGCGCATTTTTAATGTTGCAGCAAGGCTCCATTTGGTAACGTGGAGGATAGCGGGAATTAATTTTGCTATAGCAAGACCATAGCGTGTACTCGGAGTAAATAAACTGACTGGACCATCAATTGTAATCGTAAACCCGTGGTCTGAGTCTCCTTCGATATAAGCCATTAATTGAAATAATTTCAAATACCGAAATAAAAGTTTATATTCTCCAGGGTTATTACGATGCGCGTTGATAACTAACTGACTTGCTTTGTAAAATATCCCTTGGACTTGTGAAAGATTGTATCGATGTATTAATGCTTCAGGGTTTGGTTCCTCGAAAGCTGTTAAAATCCTGTTTTCTGATAAATCGGCGTATAAACCTGATTTTACTTGTTCGGGTAATACTTCACGCTCAAGTTCCTTACTCAATTCGTCAGCTATATATGTAAGTGTAGCCTGTGTTTGCTGTTTACTAGGCGCCGATAAAGCAGCACGAGCAAATACACGTTCGCGTAGAAAAAGTGGATCAATGGGACTGACTATTTCAAAATTGCAAAAACTGCTTTTGAGAATATAAGCTAATCCTCGCTTAACTCGGTAATCAGTACTTTCCCCTTCTAATTCAGATAATTGTCGTTCTAATTCACCTTGAGTTTTACCTCGCATTGCCTGAAAACAATTAATTAACTCAGTTGCTAACTCTAAACTTTTCGCTTCAATCTTCAAACGCTTTGGTATAATTTGTTCACCATTTTGGCGAGAAATAAGTAAATCAGTTGGTAACATTTATTATCTCAACTAAAAAAATCATGCGTGGGACTCAAGCTTGGCTTAAAGTTTAGCTTTTTGTGCCTGAAGTTTTTCAATATCCCTTTAAGTTATATCTGCCCATCACAATGATAGAGAAAATTTGTCAACGTTTTGACATATTACTTTAAAATAAGTACTTCCCGTCTTTTTATACAACGGGGAGTACTTATTTATGTGTATAGTAAATTATTATTACCTTTTATTACCTGGTGTGCGTCCTCCTTCGTCATTGCTGCCACCATGTGGATGAGAGTTACCTGGGTCACATCCTTCGGCGCCGTTTCCAATACCTTGGTTACAGTGACGTTTAGGTTTTTTACCACTTTCATCGTCAGCTTCTGAAACACGCGATTCAATTTCGGTATTACTTCCTCCAGCAACATATTCAGAAGAAATATCGCTGACTTGACCTGTGCTAACTAGTGCTTTGTAAATTAATGCGCTAACTTCAGCACGGGTTGCGACTTTATTCGCATTTAGGGTTTCTATATTTGGATAGTTGACGACGATACCCCGTTCGGTAAGGGCAGCAATGGCACTCCGAACTTCACTACGAATGGTAGTAGAATCACTGTAAGCTGCGAGTATTGCTTCGGTTGAACCTGTAACTGTGTAATTCAAACCGCGCGCTATTGCTAGCATTGCTTCTAAACGTGACAAACCTTGAGTTGGTTTAAATTGATTACCAGAAGTCGTTAAAAATCCTGTTTGATAAGCTTCGCGAATAGCATTAAATGCCCAATAACGAGAAGAGACATCGCTGAAGGAAGCAATTTTGCGAACTTTTGCTTTTTCAAACGCTTGAGCAATTATCGCTGCAAATTGGGCACGAGTTACTTGTTCATCAGGACGGAAAGAACCATCGGGGAAACCTTCGATAATTTCCATTGCTGCTAGCTCGGCAATAAAATCTTTTGCCCAGTGATTTACAGATACATCTGAGAACTTGACTTGAATACCGTTAGCAACACCAACCTCACGATATTCCATCATCATTTTACTGACATCGAAAGTCGAGGCGCCGTCGTCGCTAACTTCATTTACTGCCACCAACTGACTTGGTGTAGCTTTTAATGCCGCAGCGAGGTTAGAACTAGAAGCATTGATAGATTGTCGAACTAGCGCATACTCACCTTGGGTAAAAGATGTAGGATAAACGCTGCGACTGGCAACTGCTGATAATCCTTCAACTTGGAATTGATTGACATTCACTTGCTGCAAACTGCTTAAAAAAGCAACACGTTGTTCGTTTACCTGGGTGAAATAATCATATGTTGTGCTACCTGAGTCAATGGCACCATCAAAATTGGTATCTAAACCGTAAACTGTACGAACGACTTTATAGCCACTGGGATTATTGGACAATATGAGATTGACACCAGTATTTGCTGACAAACATTCAAATTCGCTGTAGCCGATAAAGCGATTTTGAGTATCATACAATCGGACAACAATTCTATCGCCAGCTTTCAAACCCTTAACAAATTTCGCTTTTTGTTTGATTTTGTACTTATAGTCACCCAAAAAGCGTTCTTTGAGATAACCCTTACCACGTTTACCTTTCACAGAAACGCGCGCTATAACTTCTTCAAAATTACCTGACGGTTGAAGAATTGCAAGACTAAAACCGGGTTTTTTGCTTTTTACATCAACAGTTGCAGCACTAACTCTAGTACTAGACGCGATATATCGCGTCTCTACATTGCTTGCAGCATTTATATTTGTTTCGTTCTCACGACTAACCGCAGTTGTTCTAGTAGAAAGTACTTGACTACGACGTTCAACAGTATTAGTACGACTGCTTATTTGTTCGTTAACAGTTCGTGTTTTTAGAATTGTTGCAGTTACTGTCTGACTAGATTTCTCATCAATTTTGGCTATACTGCCAGATTCATCTGTACGATAAACCCAAGCTTGCGTACTACCAGCTACAACAACTTGCCAACCAGGGAGTAAAGCTTGTGAACAAACTTCATCGGACTGTAAACCCAAACAGCCATTAGACCAAGTAGTCTTTTCAGCTTTGAGAACGCGCAAAGAAGAAACTTCAACCGAAGCGCGTTGAGAAATATCTTTAAAAACAGATGCTTTTACAACTTCCGGCAAGTTATCGTCATCCTCTGCGGTTGGTTGTTCATCTGATTGTGCTATTAGTTGTGATTCTTTGATGCTGGTAGGCAACCCTGATGTTGTGTTTGCAGAAGCTATTGGTGAAACCATTGCTACATAGGCAACTGCAAAAATTACTTTGCTAAAAAAAGCCAAGAAATTTTGATTTTGGTTTTTCATCCTACACCATACCGATTAAATAAAAGTCAAAGAAGCGTAATCGCTTCCTCACCTAGTTATCCCGTATGGCACCTTAAACCAACATTTAACACAAAACCTTAAGCAATTTTCATAATTTACGTAATTACACAGAATATACTATAAGTATTGTATTTATTGTATACTATCAAAAATTAGGGTTATCACCTGAGTCATTAGAGTTAACAGAATTATCGTTCCATAAACCTAATTGTTCAGCAGCGCGCGGAGTTTTCTTTTGACCAGTACCATACACAACTTTTAAATTCCCCTTATTCTCCTCCTCTTTCCTTTGCGTCCTTTGCGTCCTTTGCGGTTCGTTTCTTCTTCTTGCTGATGTACCTTCCTCACTAGTATCTTCTGTCACCACTTCATATAATATTGCCTGCTTATTTGCCTCCTGACCCTTCCTCAACACCCGTCCTAGTCTCTGCGTATATTCACGTACAGAACCTGTTCCCGATAAAATAATAGCTATCTTTGCAGCAGGCACATCAACACCTTCATTCAACACATGGGAAGCAACCAAAGTCTTAAACTCACCTTCTTTAAACTTAGTTAAAATCTCGTGTCTTTCTTTCACTGGTGTTTGATGAGTAATCGCTGGGATTAAAAATTCATTAGAAATTTTATACACAGTATTATTATCAGCAGTGAAAATTAATATTCTATCTGGATAATGCTGTGATAATAAGTCGGTAAGAATTCTAATTTTCCCATCAGTGCCCAAAGCAATATCCTTGGCTTCGCGATGCGCTAACATTGCTTTGCGTCCAGCTTGGGAACGCGCGGAAGCCATCACAAAATTTTGCCATCCTTGAAGACTGCCCAAAGATATTTTAGATTCTTTTAAAAAATCATTGCGAATTTGCATCAATTTATTGTACCGCTCGCGTTCGTGCTGCGATAACTTAACTTTGATTTGGACGATTTCATGTTCTGCTAACGCTTTCCCTGCTAAATCCTCCGCACGTTTGCGATATACCTCCCGACCAATCAAAATATCTAAATCAGCGTGTTTCCCATCAGTACGTTCGGGAGTTGCCGATAAACCCAACCTATAAGGAGCAATCGCATACTCCGCAATGACTCGATTAAAATCAGTTGGTAAATGGTGACACTCGTCAAAAATAATCAGCGCGTACATACTTCCTAATGTTTCCGCGTGTATCGCTGCACTATCATATGTTGCCACTAATATCGGAGTTTTATCGCGCGAACCTCCTCCCAACAAACCAATATCCGCATCTGGGAACGCTGCCTTGAGATGTGCGTACCACTGATGCATTAAATCTAACGTTGGCACCACAATCAACGTTGTGCGTGGTGTTGCCTGCATTGCCATTTGCGCTAAATACGTCTTTCCTGCTGCTGTCGGTAACACCACAACGCCTTGTCTACCTGCCAACTTCCACGCTGCTAGCGCTTCACTTTGGTGCTGGTAAGGTTCCATTTCCAGACTTGCTACCAAGTCCACCTGGTAAAACGCTTTGGCATCATCGTTAAAAATAGTATTCTCCGCTTGTAGTGATTCGACAAGCGCGCGGTATTGAATCGCGGGTATACGGAATTTTTCTACCCGGTCATCCCATGTGGCAAAATCCATCCAACTTCTGCCCCTAGGTGGTGGATGCAAAATTAATGTGCCACGATCAAAAGTTAAGGTAGGGGTGCGAGCCATTTTTGGCGGTTCCCGTTGTTGTATCTGTTCTATCTATTTATTACTAATAGCGTAAAAAGCGTATGATTAACCCGCCTGATTTTGGCAAAAACAAAAACCATGATAAATTCCTCAATCAAATAATGTCCCACTGGGGAAACCTTCCCAACTTGTTTGATTCCTATAGCGCGCAGCGACAGCGATTTATGCTCAAGCGAATGCAACTGCAAGCGCAGATTATGATGATTGTTGTGCTAACGCTGATCGGTTTTTTCGTATGGATTAACAACCAAGCCACTAATAAAATAAGCGCGCTTACTATCGGAGTTGTGATTGAATTGTTCATTCTGTTTTGCTGGTTTTTCTGCCGAAACCGGATTGGGCGCCGTTATCCGCATTTAATTTTCTTGTGTTTATGCTGGTCGGTAACATGTGCAGTACAAATAGATATAGCTATATTATTCAATAATATTGAACCCCGTACAAATATGTGGATGTTAATGTTTGTCACACAAGCAACAATTATACCTGTTGCTTGGCGCCTGCATTTACTATCACAGATTGGAACAATTATTTGTTACGCATTTTTATACTTAATTTATCACCCAGTATTGAAAAATTCGCTTGCTTACTATGTTGAACAAGGACTTTATTTATTCTGGACTTGTATAATTTGTAATATTTCAGTAATTTTATACGAGCAATTACGTAAAAATGAATATGACGCACGTACAGAAATGGAAGCAGCACAGCAGAAATCGGAGCGGTTGCTATTGAATATCTTACCGGAGATGATAGCGAGTCAGCTTAAACAAGAACAAACGACAATAGCAGATAGTTTTGGTTCCTGCTCAGTGTTATTTGCGGATATTGTCGGATTTACAGAACTTTCTAGTTTTACCTCACCAGCAGAGTTAGTTGAGTTATTAAATGAAATATTCTCAATGTTCGATAAACTAGTTGAACAACACGGAGTTGAGAAAATAAAAACAATTGGTGATGCTTATATGGCTGTTGCTGGTTTACCAATTCAACGTCACGACCATGCAGAATCCATAGCAGATATGGCGTTAGATATGCAGCTAGCTATACAAAAATTTAATCAAAAAAACAATTCTTCATGTTCTATTCGTATTGGAATCAGCACAGGTCCCGTTGTTGCTGGTGTGATTGGTTTAAAGAAATTTGCCTACGACTTGTGGGGAGATACAGTAAATACCGCAAGTCGCATGGAATCACATGGTATTCCTGGATGCATCCAAGTTTGTGAAGGAACTTATGAATGTTTAAAAGATAAATATGTATTTGAAAACAGAGGTGTAATTAAAGTTAAGGGGAAGGGGGAGATGATGACTTATTTGTTGAAGGGGAAGTTAGAATTCATAATTCATAATTCAGGAGTTAGGAGTAATTAATCTGGACGTAGGTTGGGTGCAACGCAGCAAAACCCAACATTTGTATATTAATCGTGTGATAGAGGCGGGTTTAGATGAATATTCGTTTGTCATTGATCATGGTTGGATAACCGCCCCTACATATCGGCTCCAATCTAAAATAGTAATCGGGGACAAATTACCCTTACCCCTTTCCCTTTGCCCTTTCCCCCTCTTTTTAATGAAGCTACCACTGACTCGACAGATTAATCTTGGTTTAGGGCTGACGCTGCTGTTGGTGATTTTTAATGCAGCGCTTTCCTATCGCAATACTTTGAAAGTAGTCAATAACGAACGGTCGGTTGCTCAAACGCATGAGGTAATTAGTGAGCTTGAAAAAACTCTGTCTACGCTTAAAGACGCGGAAACTGGGCAACGTGGTTATTTACTCACGGGTGATGACCGTTATTTAGAACCTTATAAAAATGCTATCAATACAGTTAATCAGCAAATTGGTAGTTTGCAGCAGCTAACTCGCGACAACGTTAAACAGCAACAGCAGATTGTTGATTTAAAGAAGTCTGTAGATACAAAGTTAACTGAGCTTGAAAGTACTATCGATATCAAACAGACTCAAGGGCAAGAAGCTGCTTTACAAGTAGTGCGAAGCAATAGAGGTAAGCTGATTATGGATAAAATCCGGCGCCAGATAGCTGATATGCAGATGGAAGAAAAGAAACTGTTGCAACTACGTAATGCTGAGTCTAAAGCTAGTATTGATAGTAGCTTAGTATCTTTAGTAATAGCCAACAGCGTAAATATACTAGGAGTTGGAATTATTTATTACTTATTTCGTCGTGATAGAATTCTTCGCCATCAAGAGCAAACTAAGCTTTTGCAGCTTTTTCAGCAGTTGCAGCAAGAGCGTAATCGCTTGGAAACAATGATGCAACAATTACCTGTAGGCGCCGTAATTGCAGATGCTGAAGGAAAACTGATTCTTGGTAACAAGCAAGCAGAAAAGATTTTAGGACATGCACTTGTTACGACAGAAAATATTGATGATTATAGTAAGTACAAGGCTTTACATCCAGATGGACGACGTTATCAAACTCATGAGTATCCAGTAGTTCGCTCGTTGACGACAGGGGAATGTGTTGTAGATGAAGAATTTAGGTATCCTCAACCCGATGGTAGCGAGCGAATTGTTTATATTAGCTCTACACCTGTTCGTGAGTCAGAAAAAATTATTGCTGCGGTTGCAACGTTTTATGATGTTACCCAGTTAAAAACAACTGAAGCAGAATTACGCAGCAGCGACGAGAAATTTCGCCAGCTAGCAGAAAATATTCATGAAGTTTTTTGGATTTTTGACCCAAGAAACACTCAGTTAATTTATCTCAGTCCAGCATATGAGACAATTTGGGGACGCACGGTTGAAAGTCTACGAAATAATCCTATGGAATGGAGTCAGGCTATTCATCCAGATGATAAACAGCGTCATGCAGAACTACACCGAGAAAATATACATCGTGGCACCTTAAATATAGAGTACCGGATAATTCGTCCTGATGGTCAAGTACGCTGGATTCAAGACCGAGGTTTTCCGGTTCGTAATGAAGAAGGAGAAATTTACCGAATTGCTGGGGTAGCAGAAGATGTTACCGAACGCAAGCGCAAAGAGGCAGAAATTCAGCAGCTTAACGAGACATTAGAGCAACGAGTTCAAGAACGCACTTTACAACTAAAAGAAGTAAATGCCGAAATGGAGGCTTTTGCTTATTCAATATCTCACGATTTACGCGCGCCTTTACGAACGATGCAGGGTTTTGCTCAAGCTTTGGAAGAAGACTACGGTGATCAACTCGACGAAATAGCGCAGGAATATATTCAATATATAACCGAAGGTGCCGTTCAAATGGATACCTTAATCGCCGACTTGTTATCATACAGTCGTTTAACGCGCGCTCAAATTGAACTACAAGAAGTAGATTTAAACAGCATCGTTGAAGAAGCATTAAAACAACTAGGCGCCCAAATTCAACAACAACATGCTGTAATTACAGTGGATACTCTACCAAAAGTAATAACTCACCGCTCTACCTTAGTTCAAGTGGTGACAAATCTAGTTAGTAATGCTATCAAATTTGTAGAACCATCAATACAGCCAAAAGTACATATTTATGCGCGCGAGCAGCAAAACTCAGTATATTTATGGGTTGAAGACAACGGTATCGGTATTGCACCTCAACACCAAGAACGAATTTTTCGAGTTTTTGAACGCTTACACGGTGCAGAGTCCTACCCTGGTACGGGTATTGGTTTAGCTATTGTTCGCAAAGCAATCGAACGTATGGGTGGCCAAGTTGGGGTAGAATCACAAATTAGTAGTGGCAGCAGATTTTGGATTAAATTGACCAAAAGGTAGGGTGCGTGACGCTATAACAATTCTTAAACGAAGCTAATTATCTAGTAGCGTCACGCACCTTACGAGTTACAAGTTAGGAGTTAGGAGTCAAACTAAAGAAATGCTCCATGTCTTAGTTATTGACGATAATAAAGCAGACCGCGCGTTGGTAATTCGAGAACTAAAGCGCGAATTTGCTCAAATTGAGGTTCAAGAAATTGTTGACGAAAAGGAATTAGCTACTGCTTTGACTGCAAAACAATTCAATGCCGTTATTACTGATTATGAACTACGTTGGACTACTGGGCTTGATATTTTAAGAACTGTTAAACATTTGTACCCTTACTGCCCTGTAATCATGTTTACTGGTACAGGTAGCGAAGAAATTGCGGTTGAAGCGATGAAGTCTGGGCTAGATGATTATATTCTGAAATCGCAATCTAAGTATATTAAATTAGCAGTAGCATTACATGTTGCGATTGAACGCTTAGAAAATCGGCGCTCTTCTGAGTTATTAGAAATTCACTTGCGTAGATTACTTAATCAGTTACAGGTAGGAACATTTAGGGCAAACGCTAATGGAAATTACATTGAAAGCAATACAGTTTTTCTCAAATTGCTAGGTATAGATAATTTAACACAATTACAAACTAGAGATATACTGAACATTTGCGAATACTACTCAATCTTGGAAAAGCTACCAGAACCGCAGCAAGAATTGGAACTTGAATTGCAACGTGATGATAGCACACCTATTTGGGTAACTTTGAGTATAACTCTGAATGAGATTGATGGACAAAAGGTACTTGATGGCTTGATTAAAGATATTACAGCACGTAAACAAGTTCAAATTGAAAGACAACAGCTAAACTTTATTTTAGAACAGCGCGTAATTGAACGTACTGCTGAACTCGAAGCTACAAATCGCGCGTTAGATGAAACAAATAAAAAGTTAGTCATGGTAAACCAAGATTTAGAAACGTTTACTTACTCGGTTTCCCATGACTTGCGTTCACCACTACGCGCGATTCAAGGATTTGGTACAATACTCCAAAATCAGAGACTTGAGCCAGAGCGTCAACAAGAATATCTACAGCGTATTATTACTAGCATACAGTCTGCTACCAGACTTATTGATGATTTATTAATGTACAGCCGTATTAGTCGTAGCGAGTTACCATTAAGACTTATTGATTTGTCTTGTGTAGTCGCAGAAGTCTTAATACAGCTAGAACCAACGATACAGCAGCGACAAGCAACAGTACAAGTCGAAGAACCTTTGCCTGATGTTATCGGCAACTATACTATTCTAATTCAAGTTATTTCTAACTTGGTAAGTAACGCAGTAAAATTCGTTGCTCCTGAAGTTAAACCAGTCGTGCAAATACGTGCAGAACACACTTATGATAAAATACGTCTCTGGATAGAGGATAATGGTATTGGAATTCCTCAGAAATATCAGGAGCGTATATTCACTGTATTTACGCGCTTACATAGTAATGAGGAATATCCCGGTACTGGTATTGGTCTAGCTATCGTCCGTAAAGGCGCCGAGCGTCTAAATGCCCTTGTTGGTGTAGAATCACACCCAGGACAAGGTAGTCGATTTTGGATCGAATTTAGTGCTGAGTGCTGAGTGCTGAGTGCTGAGTGCTGAGTGCTGAGTGCTGAGTTCTGAGTTCTGAGTTCTGAGTGCTGAGTAATATTCCTAATTCCTAACTTATAACTCCTAACTTATAAAAATGAGTAGTCAAGATACTATACTATTGGTAGAAGACAATCGTAAAGATGTTTTGCTAATGCAACGTGCGGTTCGTAAAGCCGGAATTGTTAACCCGCTGCAAATCGTTAATGATGGTGATGCGGCGGTACTATATTTATCTAGACAGGCGCCTTATGATGACCGTAACATATACCCCCTACCTGTGCTAATTTTACTCGATTTAAAACTACCACGTCGGTCAGGGGCTGAAGTTTTAATGTGGTTACGGCAACAACCTGGACTAAAGCGTGTACCTGTTGTTGTTCTGACCGCTTCTCAAGAATATATAGATATTAACAACGTTTACGATTTAGGTGTAAATGCTTATATCGTTAAACCTGTTGCCTTTAATGATTTAGTGGAAATTGTTAAAACTCTTAACCTACACTGGATGGTTTTTAATGAGAAACCACAACTCTCTATATAAATAGCAGAGAAACGTGATATATCACGTCTTTACAAAGTTAGAATGGTATTGCTGCTATGTGTATGTTGCCGTGTCTGACTCTCTATCATTGCGCGATAAATATCTGGCTTTAATTTCGGAAATAGTAGAAGCCACATTAAAGGGTAAAATTAGTTCTGTTGAGCAGGTTTACCAAATGCTGCTCAAGGGAGTTAGTGTTGATACAGGGGAAGTTTTTGAGATGCTGTTGGCAGAGCAAGTTAGTTCCACTCAGCTTTCCGTTGACTCTCTTAAGGACGAACTCAAAAAAGCCAAACTTACTCGTAGTCTACGCGCGATGAAGACTATTCAAACACAATGGCAGCGTGCGGAGGAACAAAACAAAGCGAGTGCAGTCACAGCGTCGGCAATTCGAGAAATTATCACAGCAGAACCAGATAAACAGCTAAGTGTATTTTTACGCACGGTTGACCCAAATCAAAAGCAACCATTAAACATTCAGCAAATTCAACAGTTAGCAAAGTCTTTACAACAATACGCCCAAGCAGATTCTAATTTACAACAAATATATGATGGAGTCAATCGTGGCATTGGATCATGGCAGCGTATCCAAGATAACTTAGTTAGCTGGATGTATGAACGGCAAGAAACAATGGGGTTTGGTGGGGCGCCTGGTGATAGTGGTCCTTGGGCAACTTGGGCAAAACACGTTAAAAGCGAAATACCCCAAGCGTTATTTAAAACTTTGGCTTCAGAAAAATCAGCAATCGAATTTGCCGAACAGCAACGCGCGCTTCAATTAAGCGATTGGGTAGAGTTAGCTATAGTCTTACAATATATTCAACGTGGGTTAGTTCACTGGTTCGACCAACAACCTTATAACGTAAAGGCAGGTTCCAAACTTTCGATATCAACGTTTTTGACTTTTGCGGTAATTTGGAGTTTGCTGGCAAATGGTTTTCAGAATATTTCCAAAATATACACTGATGGCTGTTGGCAAATTATGCTACAAATATTACGTACTTTCTCACAACGCCAGTATTTTCCATTATATGGAGGCATTTTTGCATCGTTTTCTGGTAATTATTTACGCGATGCATTAGATTATTTAGAC
The DNA here is from genome assembly GCF_059640475.1 of Calothrix sp. CBUCES-K 9914. Lineage (NCBI taxonomy): Bacteria > Bacillati > Cyanobacteriota > Cyanophyceae > Nostocales > Calotrichaceae > Calothrix > Calothrix sp. CBUCES-K 9914. Next base: position 21,950 of record NZ_JBXXZH010000014.1, on the reverse strand, counting down.
GAACCGCTACGTAATGCCGAGGGAACGCAAGAAAAAGCGAGAATTTTAACATTACTTGGATATTCACAACGCGCGATGGGTCAAAACCAGCGTGCAAAAGGTTTTCATATTGAAGCGTTGGAGATAGCTCGTTTTTCGGGTGATAGAATTTGTGAAATTGCAAACCTTAACCATCTTAGCCGTTCTTGTGTTGAAGAGAAAGATTATAGCGAAGCCATAAATTACAGTCAGCGCGCGTTAATACTGAGTCGGCAAGCAGGTGATAAAGTAGGGGAAGAAAACGCGCTAGTTAATTTAGGTTACAGCGAAGTCATGAACGCACAGCAAGAAGACGCTCTTGCAGATAGTTATGAAATGCCGATTAATTATTTACAGCAAGGTTTAAAATTATCTGAGCAACTCGGTGATATACAGGGTAAAGCTTTATGTTTGAGTAGTTTGGGGATAGCGTATCAAGTTATTGGGGAGTTGCAACTTGCAGTCACAAATTTAGAAGCAGGGTTTCAAGCAGCACAATTAGCAGGAGATTTATATTTACAGGGTTTAAATTTATCGCACTTAGCTGCAACTAATTATAGCCTTGCCAATTTTGAACGTGCGGTGTATACTGCCTCATTGGCAATGTACTTGTTAAATCAAATTGCATCGCGCGAGTGGCATAAACCTGCATCTTTGCTAACTCGACTACAATCACAATTAGGTGAGAATAATTTTCAACAAGCGTTAGAACAAAGCCGTCCTAGAATTATTGCGGTTATCGGTGTAGATGGTTACGATTATTTGCCGCAATTATTAGAAGATTATAAACGGGAATTGTAATTACCCATACCACACACCCCATACCCCATACCCTCAAGGGTGGGGCTATACGAACAAAGCCCGCCTTCGCGGGCTAAGATAAAAGGATGTAAATTATTCTTGTAGAATGGGTGCCTTGCATGTTTCTACATAATAGAAATATATGTTGTTAAAAATAACGGGAAAACGATAAATGAATATATCATTAACACCAGACCTGGAGCAATTTATTGAAAATCAAATAAATAGCGGTAAGTGTGCTTCTTATGAAGAAGTTATCAAAGCCGCGTTACAGAAAGCAGTGATGAGTAAGTCTAAAGTAGTATTAACGATTATCATTATTTATTTAAACATCAATCTTGAACTAGTCGGCGCCTAACAAAGTAAACTACTATAATTTAATCTGATTATATAAAGCAGTTTGTATATAAAATTACTTTTATATTAATTATTACACTGTATGACAACACTTACAAACTACTACCAACGAATAAAAGATAAATTAAAGTCTCAGCTTCAGCCAAATATGGCGCCTGAAGTTGCGGTCAAGGTTATTCAACGTGAAATAGACGCGCTTACCGATATTAACAGCGAGTATATGCAGAGCTTGACTCCACCTCAAGCAAGACTCGCACGCACGATGTTACAATCTTTGAGCCAGTATACAAGTGTTTTATTACTAGTCAAACCCCAGATAGATGATAATATACAACAACAGCCAAATTTGACAGAATTAACAGCAAAGTTAGTATCTCCAATCAAAGATGCAATTACGGCGCCTAATTATAAGCTTCGGTTGATGCAAAAAGCAGAGCAAAGTCGAGAATTTCTTAGTAGTTTACTAGCTGGGGGGTTAGCGGGAGTTCTTGAAGGTGGATGGTATTGGGGACTTATAGGCGCCGCAATAGGTGGTATAACTGGAGGTGCAATAGCACAGGTTATTAAGCCGTCTAAAGATAAAGAGAATCAAGTTTTAGAAGTAAGTCAAATCGAAGTAAGTAATGTAAGTATAGATATAGATAAGTTACTAAATTATCTTTATCAAGCTTTACAGTCAATTGATATTACAGTTGCAGGTTATCGAAACGAGGATAAAATACCATCTGAGGGTATAGAGAATAATCTCGATTTATTAGAGTATCTCCAAGATTTAATGGCTGATGGACTCGATGATAACATTCAGTTACCTGTAACTGTAAGGCGCCGTATTGAGCAAGCAGCTAGTGTATTAAGGCATCATGGTATTGAAGCGCTTACTTACAAGCCAAGTGTAGACCAAGATATGTTTTATTTTGAACCAAGTTTGGATGGGTCGGCTAGTGATTATATTACGCTTAAACACGCTTTGGTGAAAGATAACCGTGTTTTATTACCTGGTTACGTTATTGAACCAAATAAGTGCTGAGTAATAATTAACTTCGTACTCAGCACTCAGAACTCAGCACTCAGCACTCAGCACTCAGTACTATTTGATATTATGGAAGATTATCTAAATACTAAAATTATTGGTTTCGACTTAGGTCATGGTGAAACATCACTGACCTGGGTCAGCGCAAATAACCAAGATACTCCCCAAAGTTTACTAATCAACAACCGCAAAAGTCAAATCACCGCTATCGCGAACCACCCAACGCGCGGTACTCTTATTGGTGATATGGCTTTTCAAATTTCTGATGCCAATACTTTTGATATTGCGTTCAAAAGTAGACGGTTCGATGACAAGGAGTATCAGAAGACTATTCAAGATTTTGTAAAAGCTATCTATGACCACTTAATTTCTACCACACAAATTCAAACCTCCGATACAAACTACTTCTTTATCGGTTGTCCTTCGGGATGGTGGCAAGAAGAAATTAATACGTATAAGCAGCTTTTATGTGAGATTTTACCCAATTCTAACATTGTTAAAGAATCCCGTGCGGCTTTGATGCACGCGAAAGAAAGCGGTATCTTTACTATTCAAGAGCTGCAAAAATCTGTATTGATTATCGATATTGGTTCTTCGACTACCGATTATACCCTCGTTAAGGGTATGGCTGATACTCCTATTGACTTTGGATACGATTTAGGCGCCTTGCTTATCGATAAAGAAATATTACAATTAACTCTAGAACTGCACCGTCAATACCGTCAAGGAAATGAAAAAATCGTTCATCTTGCCGACCATTTAAATGAAAGTGAAATTTTACAGCTAGAAGAAGTTGAACAGCTAGAAGCGATATTTCAACAACATCCTATATATAGGAACCGTTGCGAGTTACGCTGTCGCAAAGCCAAAGAAGAATATTTTAACTTTTTTCAACTACACGAAGATAGCTTCGTGAATGTTGGTAGCGAAGATATTCAGCGTAGGTATAAATTTATGCCTTTGGTCAATGGCAAAATAATGGATATTATTCTAAATAAACCTTTGGCTAAATTAGATAATAAAAGTTGGCGCCAAGCTTTCACTGACCAGCTATTAACAGTACAGAAAAAATTATCTGAATTAGATATTGAACCAAGCGCGATACTACTTACAGGTAGTGCATCTAAAATGTACTTTGTTTTAGACACTTGTCAAGAGGTGTTTCCCCAACTTTCTTGTAAACGTGACGGGGAACCTGAACTGAGTATCGCTAGAGGACTCGCACGTTGGGGAAGGGTGTATCTTCGTACATCTGGCTTTGTTAAAGAAATAAGTCAATTTCTTGACAATGAGCTTACAAGTATTGTAGGAAACTACATACCTACATTTTTAGATAAACTTGCAGAAGAACTTGCAACTGGTTTAGTCAATGAAGTTATTACAACAAGTATTAAAGACTGGCGCCAGCGTAAGATTAGCACATTAAAAGCACTCGAAGCGGATATTGAACAAAAAGCGAAAGCTTGGTTAGCAGGAAGTGAAGGAAATCAGAAAGTCACAAATTGCCTGGTAGACTGGTTATCAACAGTGCAAAATGAGGTTCGCGAACAAACTGATGCAATTTCTCGTAAATATAACTTGCCTTTAGGTACATTAAATGCTAGAGAGATAAACTTGAGTGACCAAACCGAGAAAGTGTCAACATCGGTATCATTTGAGGACTTAACAGGACTTTCGGTATTTATGGGACACTTAGTTGGCTTAATAGTCGGCGCCGTTTTAGCAGGATTATTCCATATATTGGTATTTGCGGGAATATTGGCGCCTATCTTAGGAATAGTCGCATACTTTGCTGGAGAATCTTTGGTTAAAGAAACTGATATTCCAGGTTGGGTACGAAATTTTGTGTCAGACGCGCGTATTAGTAATTTAGCGACAACCAAGAAACCAGAGCTACAGCAAAAAATCCATGAAACCCTAACAAAAGACCCCACCATTGCAATTAAATTAGCCAAAGCTATAAGCGAATGGTTAAAAGAAAGCGTTCAAGAACAAGCAGACAAAGCAAGGTTATTAATAGCTTAAAATAAACTCTTGTGGAGCAGGCATCCCTGCCTCCCCTAAACGTCTTCTTAACGACTCTCCCTTGTAACAATACTTTATTTAATTATCGAATTCTGGAGCTAAAGCACAGACTTGTAGTCATGCACCAGCACGAGCTATGGCAATACTGCTCGGTTAAGAACTAAAATCCCCCCAACTCGGTTAGGGGCAGGGCTGATTCATTCTAAAAAGAAAAATTGCTATTGCCCTTTGTGTTCTACCCTTTGGGAAAACCTTCGGTTTATGTGTCTTTGTGGTTCTTTAAAGAAATAAACCACAAAGGGCACAAAGGGCACAAAGAAAAGACGGGAGTTACGTGTAATTTCGTAGCAAATTTCAACTGAACTTAATTTCCTTCCAAGAATGAATCAGTAGAGCTATGGTGCGTCAAAGCACATGATTTTTTGTTTTATTGAAGACCGTAATAGCTTTGACGCACCCTACGTAGCGTTTACACTAATATAACTGGCGCCGTGAATAGACAAGTAAGGCACCAGTACTATCACTAAAACTTAGTATCTATAAACGCCAAAGCTCTTTAAATACATTAATTAAACTTTCTTGTCGTTTTTCAATTACTTCTGGTCTCCATTCTTTTTCTGTCAAAACCTGAGTAGTCAGCGCAAAGGGAGAAACACCAGATTTTGTTTTAAAATATTTCTCTTTTTTAGTCTCAAAATCATAATTTTTTGCCTCACTATTTTTATAGTAAGGTAGTAATACTAAATTTCCTAAACGATGGACATATTTTTCATGCTCTTCTTTACTCGGAAACCATTTAAGCCATTCACTGTCAGATGCTAGATTTTGTGGCAACACATGCTCTACAGTGATAGTAGAATACTTGTACTCAGCTTCTGCGCGCGATAATGCTGCATCTAAACGTAATAAAACATACAACCGAATTTTCCTCATCAAATAGAGTTCAGAATTAAAAATTCTTAATATGTTATCTTTTTCTAATTGCTGTAACTGTAGTGGTGAACCAGGTGTATACAAATCCGTCCCTGATTCAATAGCTTTAAGTAATTTACTATAACGCTCGACTCTTTCATATATATTGTACCTTTGAATCATCAAACCTGATGCAAGACGGTCTAAATCGGTAAAGAAGCGTAACAACAGTTCGGGTTTATGGTAATTTTGCGAGAGAAATAAAATTGCAGGTGGTATCCAATCGGAATTATCTATCCAAGATAACCATTGAAAACTTTGGTTAACTTTTGCTTCTAATATATCGCTTTTATAAGATTGATTTTTAATATCATAAAATGCGTTAGCTAGTGGGATAAGAATTTTATCAATGAATTCGCGAGGGTATTGGGTAGGGGATGGATTGACATCTTTGTAAAATTCCTTAAGAATACTTTGAGTAGGTTTACTTTTAACGTGAATCATTTTAATATGAGAGAAGAGACTTTTAAATTCTTCTCTGCCTAGCTTTTCTTCGGCTTCTTCCCATTTCAAGCTATATAGATCTTGTTTATCCGCATCAATTTTACCAAGAATTTCTGACTTAAAAATATCTGCATGTGATAAATCTAGCCCACGATTGTTGATAACTGAGAAAATACGGTAAGCAGAATCAATATCTGGAGTTTGCACAACGACTAAAAAGCAGCATCTTAAGATAAACTTAGTTAAACTTTGCAATTTATCTTGATTAAATTCTTGTAAGATTTCTTTGACCAAAAGAGTATTGTGTTTTAGATTTTTACGACTTTCAGAAAGACCTGAATCAAGTAATGATTCTAGTTTAGCTATACCACCTTTATTTTGAATATACTCTTTAAAAAATGCAGCGTCTCTTTCACGTAAAGTCAGACGATAAATAGTAGATTCAGCATCCAGAAAAAAATCTGGTTCTTGGTATATATATGGAGTTATTTTGTCTTTATAGTCAGGAGATACTAATTCTCTTAGAACAGATATGATTATAGTTAACGTAGTTAAACGTTGCTGCCCATCAATAACCTTTGAATCTGGCTTATCATCCTTTATTAGTACAATACTTCCTAAAAAGTAAGGATTTATTTCATCAATATTTTCTGAACCTTCTTCTAAGGCTGTAATCAAATCGTTTAGTAGTTCTCCGGCTTGTTCTTTTCCCCAAGCGTAAGGACGCTGATACATCGGAATGGTAAAGGTAAAGTCATCTTTAAATACTTTATGCAGAGGATATTCAGATGCTTGAATTTTGACAGGAGTCATAAATATTTGATGTTTAAGATTACATACTTATTCTTCCCATTTTTTACACAAAATCTCCAATGCGCTCACAATATAATTATTATATCACATTTTATACTTTTAATATACTCTCAAATAATCCTTTAAGAGATGTTGCTGAAGTTGCATAAAAAGCAGAAGCCTGGAAAAGATTCAAACAAAATATTGATGCTGACCGCCCTGAAGGACAAAAACTATATTCTTAATCTTAATGTGTTGAGAACTGCGCTTGCTTTTGGCGAAATAGCTGTAAATGATATTAGGAAATGGCGCCCGTCAACATCAGATTTTTTTACCACCTTGGCATACAGGTATTTCTCTTCTATAGTCAGGGAAGCATCAATTAATAACTTGAGTTTAAGATTACTAAAAAGTTTTAATTCTTGTGAAACTTGCAGTTGCGCGCCTTTTTCTGATAGACCAATTAATTCACCTTCAAATACTGTGTCAAGGACGTGTTTTCCCTGCAAAACTGTGTACTCTACAGCTACTTTTTGATTTAAGCTGATGATTACCTCATTCTCTTGAGGCAGGAATAGGTTATATTCAGCCCCAATGCCGTTAATTTCATAAATTGTTATAGGTTCTTTCATTCCTTTGGGTTCTATTTCTTGTTTTCCGACAATCTGGAGGTCAATATTGGCATCTTTTCGGGTATTTTCGGAAATCAAAATCTGTCCCCCCACGGTATAAGTTTCGATTCGCGCAGCCAAATTGACATGACTGCCGATGACGGTATATTGAGCGCGTTTTTGAGAACCAATATTTCCTGCCACGACCTCACCTGTATTGATACCAATTCCCATTTCGAGGATTGGTAAATTCATTCGCTTATTTTGTTCGTTAACTTGCTGCATTGCCAATTGCATCCCTACAGCACAGGCGATTGCTCTAGTAGAATCATCTTTACGATTAATCGGCGCCCCAAACATTACAAAAATGCCATCACCCATAAAGTCACTAATCGTGCCTTTATATTGATTAATAACATCTGTCATTGCTCCTAAATAAAGATTTAAGACCTTTACTACTTGCTCAGGTGGCAATTGCTCAGAAATAGCGGAGAATCCTCTTAAATCAGATACAAGAACTGTGACTTTTTTCCGTTCTCCTCCCAGCTTTAAACCAGAAGGAGTTTCCAGTATATTGGCGACTATTTCGTCAGTTAGATAACGACCAAGGGTTTTTCGCATCTCAGTAGCGCTTTGGGCAATATACTGAGTTACAGCAATCGCCGCTCCTCCTAATGCCAGCAGGGAAGGTACAACGGGAATCCACCAACCAGCAAGAAACGCTACAAAGCTGGCGCCAAATAAACAACCCCCCGTTAGGAAAACGCTGACAACCATGAGGTTTTTCTGTTTATTGTTATGGCGTTGTACCCAGGACAGAGTAGCACCAATGATTGACCAGCCCAAAATCAATAGCCATTCTAGCTGCTCAGGTAAGCATTTTATTAGTGGACGATTATCCAAAGCCGCACTTAAAATTTGGCTAATTAAATTAGCGTGAATTGTCACACCCGCCATGCGTTCTGGGGAAGTAAACATATTACTGGTGTAAGGTGTGTAAAATAAGTCCTTCAAACTCTCAGCAGTTGCACCAATTAATACGACCTTGCCCCGCATTAAGTCTTTTGGGATGTGGTCTTCTTGCACGTTTGTGAGGGAAACTCTGGTAAACTGCTCTATTCGTCCTCGGTAGTTTAACAGCACTTGGTAGCTGCCAGCATTTGCTCGGACGTAACCCCCATCATTTGCTTCAAAAATAGGAAAAACACCCCGACCTAATTGCAAGTAATTAGAGTTATTTTTTGCTGGTTGCTCGGTAATACCTTGAGCTTTTAAGTATAATAATGCCAGTTTCAACCCAAAGCTTTCAAGAGTCTCCTCCTTATTTAAGTTTAAGTACAACAATCCGCGCCGAATTTTACCATCCCCATCTAAAGGTAAATCATTGGCGCCAATTTGCTGACGTTGTTTCAGCGCTGGAGGTGCATCAACCGCAGAACTATCGATACTATCAGAGATTTTTTGCACTCCAATCAAATTGGGAGTAGACTCAAACACCTTAAGTAGCTCTTGATGACCAGGGTTGACGGGTAAGTCACGGTAGATATCTAAACCGATCGCTCTAGGTTGCTGCTGTTTGATTTTGTTTAGCAAGCTAGCAAGTGACTCATCAGACATGGGCCATTGACCTTGTTTACGGATATCTGCCTCATTAATATCAACTATGAGAATGCGGGTATCAAGTGGTTCTGGTGGTCGGAGGATAAAAAATTGATCCAACGCTGCCAATTCCAACAATTGCAGTAATCCTGTTAAGCGTAGTGCAATCACCAGGAGTGTAACATTGGGAACTGCAAATAAAATACCCCGCCATTGCCAAATTTGCGGTTTCAGCTTTGCCCACATAGTGCCTACATTATATTTATTAAATTTAGTGGTCTGTGTAATTTATTTTTGGGGATTAAGAAAATGGACTACAAAGGACGCAAAGAAAGAATTATTAAGAGATGACCCACCAAATTTAATGACATAGAGTATTAGATATTTAGTACTGATTGTTCAGGAGCCAGTACTATTGTGATGATGAATTATCAGCTGTACAGCAGTTAATCAATGGCTCTTTTACAATCGCATCTAGCCCAACTGATTGTAAAAATTTTTGCCAATCCATCTTAACTTTTGAATTATTTGGCTCGGCACGATGTAGCTTTACCAAAGTAGTTAGCGCTTCGTGCCAAATCCCTGCTTCTGCATAGAGAGTAGGCAACTTTCCCTCCGATGCTTTTGCTAAAGCTTGTGATAAGCGTAATTCTGGCTGAGTACGTTCCACCCAACCATCTACACTTGGGTTTCCACCCTCGTCTTCAGCATCACAAACAACTGTCAGCTTCCAGCGGTAAGTTTTACCTACTGCAAGTGCAGGCGCACTATCAGGAAGAGTAAAGCTAATAATTCCAGGTTTACCCGGAAGTCTAAAAGATGTTTCATAAAATACGGTTTGATTTTTATCTGTCAGGATGGTCAACTTGGCTGTTTTAGTCACAGATGTCGGTACATGCCAGAAAAATGTTGGATGTTTAGCAAATGTTAGCCCTAACTTATTTGGAGGTACTAGCGGAGTTATTTGTTTGTTTCTTGATATGCAAGAAATACTACGGGTTGAACCACCAGCACTTACAGGAGGGTTTCCCCGCTGTGGTGGTTTAAATCCCTGGCTAAGAAGCCAAGTTTTCTTGGTATGCTCCGTCTGAAGTTGTATTTCGTGTCCTGCGAAAGCAGAAAGTGTAACGCAGTTCAAACACAAGGGTAAAAAAAAGGCTACACAATATAGCGATGGCTTAATCCATTTCATGTTGATATAGGGGTAGGGGTTAACTGCCTAAGTTAAGTATTCCCAAAAGCAAACTCAGATTTTGCATTCAACTAAAAACTGTGGATTTACCATAATTACGGCTGACCAATCAACAGAAAAGCGGCCCAATCAAATGGATCCGGATGTTGTTTCATTGTGGTCAACATGGCTTGACGCAATGCAATGGCTTTATCAGGCTGACGTTGCATGTTGCGATAGAATTCAGTCATCAGTGAAGTAGTTGGGTTATCGGGTACTGACCATAAAGAAACTACGACACTGGGAACTTTTGCATTAACGAACGCGCGAGATAAACCAACCACCCCATCTCCAGTAATTCTACCTCTCCCTGTGTTGCAAGCGCTAAGAACAACTAATTCATTGTTCAATTTAAGATTGAGAATTTCACTGGCAGTCAGGATACCATTTTCCTGTATCGAGGTTTGACTTTGGGATGTAGGATCGGGAGCAAGGGCAATTGCTCCTGGTATTCCTAATCCACTAAAGTCATCCAGCAATCCGTGGGTTGCTAAGTGAACTACGCTTGAATTGGTCATCTGTTGCACTACTTCTGATTTATTAGCGTTGGCGCCAATTAGCGCTTTGGCGTTGAAAAGTTGGGCAATAGCTTTGGCTTCTTCCTCAGAACCGGGTAGGGGAGATAATTGTTCGGGTGGTTCCCCTACCTCAGTTACAACTTTTGGCATGGTTGGATTACCGACAATTAAAGCGGAGGCAGAATTCTTGGTTGCTCTCTGCTTTCGCAGTTGGTATGTGAGGTCTAATACTTGAATGGAAGGGGCAAATGAAATTGTGTGCTTTTCAATTAAGAATTTGCCTGTGGCATCTTGAAGCGCGGCAAAAGGGGCTAGAAAAAGTGATCTATGAGGTATCAAAACGACATGGGCATTTGCATCTTGAGGAAGTAAGTCGGCAACGGGCTGAATTAATAATTGCTGAAGTTTAAATAAGGGGTTGGCATCGGTTTGAGATGTGTTGCTGTTCCCACCAAAGCTGCGATTTCTCTTTTGGAGGAAGTTACGACTTTTAGTGACTAAATCACTTAGTCCTTTTGGATAACATAACTGGGGGTTTTGGCACTGCCACAAGGGTTTTAAGTCTACTCGACGTAGTGTTACATTGCCTGTAGGTTGAACTACCCAAATCAAAAGTTCAGATTCGCGCGTTTCCAGTTTCCCCTGAACTTTGAAATTTCCTGGCACGATGGAATATTCTACTAAGGTGGCACGCTGATTTTGAGCAATTTTTTTAATTTCAGCAATCGTTGGAGAAGCAAGAGGCTTAGAAAGTGGCTCTTTTTTGTCAGCAACAGAGGAAAGACTGCGAGCAAGTAGTTCGGCAAAAGCGCGCGCACGTCCCCGTTCGGAAATTTCTAGAGCGGCTTCAGGTTGATTTTGGTTAACTAGAACTGATTGCAGGTTACTGTAAGGTGCATTTTGAGTTTCAAAAATGGAGATTTTGAAGCTATCATTGCTGCCAAGTCTGGCTCGCAGAGACTCCCAAATTTCAATTGCCTCTCGCAGGGTTTTGTCTGCTCCTGTTAAATTACCTGATTGAACCCTAACAGCTGCGGCATTAATTTTCGCAATACCTTCTTCCCGGCGATTGCTACGCGAGGAGGCATACTGAAAATACTGCTGATAAGCCTCTAAAGCTTTCTCGTTATTACCCATCTGAAAGTATGCAAGTCCTTGATTGCCGCGAATGCGATATAAAATATCGGCATCTCGTAACTTATTCCAAGTAATTTTCCAGGCTTCCTCATAGAGTGAGAGCGCTTTATTATAATCTCCCTGTGAATAAGCTATCCCTCCTAAATTTGCCAGTGCTAAAGTTTCCGAGCGTAAGTCTTTAAATTCGCGCGCGACCGCTAAACGTTGCTGCTGATAATTGGCAGCTTCAGCATAGTCACCTTGGGTTTGATAAATAACCCCCAAGTTTCCCAGAGCCAAGCTTATAAGTACACGTTCCTTAATTTTCTGAGCAAGGGTTAAAGCTTGAGAGTAATAGTCAATTGCTTTCTTAGATTCTCCCAATGCTTGATAAACAATGCCCAAATCGTTTAAAGCTTTTGCTTCTCCTGCTTGGTCTTTAATTTTTCGAGATAAAGCTAAACGCTTTTGGTGAAACGTAATTGCCTGCACGTACAAATCAGCTCCATAATAAGCATTCCCTAAATTACCTAATGCTTGAGCTACTTGAGACTGTGTAGTATTACTATTTGTACTAAGAGATTGAATTAACCTCCAAAAGTCATTTAAATAAGCTATCGCCTCCGCGTAATAATTCCCTTTTTGGACATGTGCTAGTCCCAAATTTCCTAGAAGCATTACTTCTAATTCTGAGTCTGAGTTTTGTTTAACAATTTCTAATCCTTGTTTATAGTAATCAATCGCGCGGTCATATTCGCCTTGAAGATGACGGGATAATCCTAATGCTGCTAAGGTTTTGGCAATTTTACGAGGTTCTTTACTCGCACGTGCTATATCTAAATCAGACTCAGAGATAGATTCGTTTTGCAAACCATCAAGCGAAAAGTAAGCAATTCCAGTATTGCTAATTCGTTGTCCCTCCCATTGTAGGTTCTGAAGAGGTTGATAAAGGGTAAGTACTTGAGCTTGTTGATTAGTTTGTGCTGGCTTGGTTTGCGGACTTGTTGCTTTACCCAAAGATTTTGCCAAAGAGTCTTTAGTCAGAACTGGTTGCCATGCAAGTGTTGGTATCAAGCCAAGGGTTAAACAAAGAGTAAAAATATTTTTTTTAGGAAACATAATATCAAATAAGAAACTAGGGATTAGAATAACAGAACATCTTATGCTATTTTTTTAATCCTTGCCCCTTTCTATGATTCAATTCCGACCGTGCGAAGTCAACATACTAAAAGGCGCATAAACTCTCCTTAATTATTCGTAACAAACCAAGCGCTTTTACTAACGCTTGGTATAGCGAGGGGAGTGCGTGGTTAATAATATACCGTACAACTATTACTATCTCCTGACAATTTATACTGGGTGCTTATGCTGGCTCCGGGTTTTTGAGGCAGAAGCTGATAGAAAAAATTGTATAAAAAGTAACTTAATTAATTTGCGTAAGCCTACGAAAAAACATTCAAGCTAAAAGCCTTGATATGCCTTAATTTGAAATAGATAATTGAGCGTATCTTCATCAGCGAATTAAATGATTGTACTTATAGTTTATTAAGCCTTAACTTTCTATCAATTTTATACTAAGCAAGATTCTCGATGCGATTTTAGCAATCTATAGCTTCAATAAAGAGAGTAGTATCTTGTAAAAAAAAATGCAACTACTTTCAGAACCAGAAATGCCAAATACAACAGAATCCCACATTCTCACCCCAGATAAACAACAAACCAATACAATAGAATCATTTTCTGTTCAACAACGTTTACAAATGATTGGTGTAATAACTCATTTAATGATGAGTTCTCCACTGCACCGAAAATACAATGTCGCAGATATTGCAGAGCGATTTGTTCCAGCTTTAATTCACAATCAATTTCGGTATTACGAAATTAACGGTAGACCAATTGGATTTGTTAATTGGGCATGGTTAAGTGATGAAGTTGAGCAAAAATTCATGACAGCAGAATATATTTTGAATCTTGATGAGTGGCAGGGTGGCAACAACTTATGGTTTCCTGAATTTATTGCCCCATTCGGTCACGCGCGTTTGATTGTCAAAGACTTACGTACAAATATATTACCCAAAGGAACACCAGCAAAGTCCTTCAAAATTCATCCAGACGGCAGCTTACGTTCTATTTATTATTGGACAGTATAAGTTGTCTACTAATCTTTTTCAAACATTTTGTTTTAATTCATTAACTTAATTAGTTGGGAGATTTGTCATGGGAAAAGTAGTAAAAAAAGTAGTAAATGTAGTAGAAGATGTCAATAATGCCGTTAACCCCTTTTATAAAAATGGTGGTAGTGGCAACGATGATTTTGCAATCTACGGTGCTGGTGCAGCTTACGGAAATGATGGTAATGACACCCTTAAAGCCTATGCACTTTACGTTAAGCTTGATGGTGGCTCTGGTGATGATACTATCAAGTCTTACTCAGGTAGGTCTGACCTTTACGGTGGTTCTGGTAACGACAATATCGAAGCTTGGGGAATATCTAATTATATAGATGGAGGTTCTGGCAATGACACCATTAAAGCCTATGCGGCTTCCAATCAAATTTATGCAGGTGAGGGCTACGATACAATTTATGCCTATGGTGGTTACAACAAAATAGATGCTAATGACGACGGACTTGCTGACTATATCTACGCAGAAGGTGGTTACAACGATATTGATGCTGGTTGGGGTAATGACACCATAACTGCCTATGGTGGTTACAATGATATAGATGCTGGAAACGGCAATGACACCATCACTGCTTATGGTGGCTATAACAAAATTTATGCTCGTTCTGGTTCTGACACAATTAAAGCTTACGGTGGTGGAAACGTAATTGATGCTGATGATGATGGTAATGCTGATACCATCATTGCTGAAGGTGGCGCCAATATTATTGATGCGGGTAGTGGAAATGACACTATCACAGCAAAAGGTGGCTACAACGATATAGATGCTGGAAATGGTAACGACACCATTACTGCGGAAGGTGGCTATAACAAAATTTATGCCCGTTTTGGCTCTGATACGATAAAAGCTTACGGTGCTGGTAACGTAATTGATGCCAATGACGATGGACTTGCTGACAATATTTATGTTGAAGGCGCCTACAACGATATTGATGCTGGTTCTGGTAATGACACGATTACAGCAAAAGGTGGCTACAACGATATAGATGCTGGAAACGGTGATGATACCATCATTGCTGAAGGTGGCACCAATACTATTGATGCGGGTTCTGGTAATGACATAATCACAGCTAAAGGCGGCTATAACAAAATTTATGCTCGCTCTGGTTATGACACAATTAAAGCTTACGGTGCTAGTAATGTAATTGATGCCAATGACGACGGACTTGCTGACAATATCTACGTTGAAGGCGCCTACAACGACATAGATGCGGGTAGTGGAAATGATACGATCACAGCTAAAGGTGGTTATAACGACATTGATGCTGGAGACGGCAATGATACCATCACTGCTGAAGGTGGTTATAACAAGATTTATGGTGGTTCAGGAGATAACCGCATCACTGCTTATGGTGGGTACAACAAAATTTACACAAATGGCGACAGTAATTCTAATGTTATCAAAGCTTATGGTGGCGGTAATTATATTCAAGGCAGTTCCAGCAAAACCTTTTCAGAAAATGTACTAACTGGATATATAACTGAGTACAAAAATATTGGTTTTTTACGCATTCCTATATCTACTCCTGTGTATACTACAGTACAAAGAGTATACAATGGTAGCGATGATATCTACGCAGAAGGTGGCGCCAATATTATTGATGCAGGTTCTGGCAATGACACCATCACAGCGAAAGGTGGCTACAACAATATTGATGCTGGAGATGGTAATGACACTATTACTGCTGAAGGTGGCTATAACAAAATTTATGCCCGTTCCGGCTCTGATACGATAAAAGCTTACGGTGCTGGTAATGTAATTGATGCCAATGATGATGGACTTGCGGACAATATTTACGTTGAAGGCGCCTACAACGATATAGATGCTGGTTCTGGTAATGACACTATCACAGCAAAAGGTGGTTACAACGATATTGATGCTGGAGACGGTAATGATACCATCACAGCTGAAGGTGGCTATAACAAAATTTACGCTCGTTCCGGTTCGGATACGATAAAAGCCTATGGTGGCGCCAACGTAATAGATGCTAATGATGATAATAATGCTGACAATATCTACGCCGCAGGTGGCGCCAATATCATTGATACTGGTTCTGGTAGTGATAATATTGAAGCCTATGGTGCTGCCAATGTCATCAACGCTAGCAATGGCAACAATAAAATCATCGCAGGTGGCGGTGCCAACGTAATTAATACTGGTTCTGGTAACGACGATATAGAAGCTTACGGTGGCGCTAATGTCATTAACGCTAGCGACGGCAATAATAAAATCATTGCTGGTGGTGTTGCGAATGTAGTTACTACAGGTTCTGGGGCTGACAATATCATTGCGGTTGGTGGTACTAACGTAATTCAATCTGGTTCAGGAAATGATGAGATTGTTGTTGGTGGTGGGCTAAATGTAGTTCTCTCCGGTTCAGGAAACGACAAAGTTATAGCTGGTGGTGGCGCCAACGTTGTTTATGACTCTGACGGTAACAACGAGATATATGGACTTGCTGCTGGCAACGTATTTGTCAAAACTGGTAGTGGTACTGATACTATGGCTGCTATTGGTGGAGCAAACGTTTTTGCCAAGATTGGTAGCGGTAACACCAATATGTATGCTGGTGGTGCCTACAATATTCTCACCAAAGTTAGCGATAGCTACGACAAAGATACCATGATTGCCGTAGGTAAAGGTAATTTACTAACCCAAGTAGGTCATGGTTCCTCGACAATGGTTGGTGTTGGTTTATACAATATATTGACATCTTGGGGTGATAGTAAAGACCTTATTGTTGGTGTGGGTAAAGTCAATGCCATGATTGGTGGTGGCGCCGATGATATCATGGTTGCTGCTGGTATGGGGAATATTGCTTTCGGTGATTCCCTAGGAATGACTTTGAATGGTTTTGGTTCCAGTGAAACCAAGAATGCAGGTAAAGATGCTAAAACCGATAAAATTAACGCTGGTGTAGATTGGAAAAATGCTGGTAATGTTGACACAACTAAGCAAGTCACCGGAAATGATGTGATTGTCACCCTTGGAAAATATAATGCTGCTGTAGGTGATGCAGGAGCAGATATTGTTGTTGCTGGGGGACTCTATAACTTTGTTTATGGAGATAGTTTAAATAAAGGTTGGACTTTAGATTCGATTCAAATTCCTGGTGTTAGCGATTTACTTCCTGGTGTTGATTGGAATTATATCGCGAGCTTAATACCAAATGTTAATTTTCAAGTTCCAAGTATTGATTTTAACTTGAAAAATTTCAATTACAAGATTCCAGATATTAATTTTAGTCTTCCAAATGTCAATATCCCCGGTTTTGATTTCACTCTTCCAAATGTAAATGTTCCTAATCTTGATTTCAACCTCTCAAATTTCAATATTCCAGATATTGATTTGACGAATTTGTTCAAGATAAATATTACAGGTTTAGATTTTCCTAGTTTGAGTTTGAGCTTAGATCAACTTCTTGGTATTGATATTAACGTTGATATCCCAGATTTGAGTTTTGATTTAGACTTCAACTTCAATCTTACTGATTTTAATTTCTCTTTAACTGATTTTGGTTTTGGTTCTTTTTACGTTCCTAAAATTTCTTTGCCTAGTTTCAGTTTACCTAGTTGGGAAACACCAAGCTTTACTATCCCAATAGTAAATTTTGATATTCCTAGCTTAAATATTCCTAATTTGAGTCTACCCAGTTTGTCTCTACCAACTATTTCTCTGCCTAATTTCTCTAATTTTTCTTTCCCTGATTTATCGATACCTGGCTTATCTTTACCCAATTTATCCAATTTACCCAATTTACCTAATTTACCTAATTTTGACTACACATCTCGATTCAGCTTTGATTTCTACAACGGTAACGGTGATATTCTTGTCGCAGCAGG
Source organism: Calothrix sp. CBUCES-K 9914 (assembly GCF_059640475.1). Lineage (NCBI taxonomy): Bacteria > Bacillati > Cyanobacteriota > Cyanophyceae > Nostocales > Calotrichaceae > Calothrix > Calothrix sp. CBUCES-K 9914. The sequence continues at coordinate 4,410 of NZ_JBXXZH010000014.1, read as the reverse complement.
TAAACTCAATGTTGTTGGTGGCGCCTTGGGGGATGACATTATTATCAGTGCTGGTCAAAATAATGTCATGTTTGGCGGTGCTGGTAACGACTTAGTATTTGGTGCTGGTCAAAATAATCTGGTACTAGGTGATGAAGGTAACGACCTGATTCTCAATGCAGGTAAATCTAACTATATTCTCAGTGGTAGTGATAACGATACTATCCTCGCTGCTGGACAAACTAACGTTGTACTGGCTGGTAGCGGCAATGATATTGTGGCATCTCTCGGTAAAAGCAACAATATCCTCGCTCAAAGTGGTGATGATATTGTTATCGGTTTAGGTGAAAGTAACCGAGTTAGCGGTGGTGATGGTAACGACGTATTACTCGCTGGTGGTAAGTCGAATATCTTCCTCGGTGGCGCCGGTGATGACGTTATTGTCGGTATTGGTCAAAACAACACCATATCTGGTGATCGTGGCAATGACTGGATTATTGCAGGAGGAAGTAACAACAAGGTTCTCGATTTCTTTGGCAATAATACTGTTGTTAGCATTGGTTCAAGTAATAGAATTTACACCTTCGAGGGCAATGACTTTATCTTTGCTGGCGGTAAGCAAAATTCTGTTAATACTGGTAATGGAAATGACATTATCCTTGCAGGCGGTCAGAAAAACTCTGTGAGCGCTGGTAACGGAGATGACATTATCGTTGCTGTTAGCCAAACTAACATTTTAAGTGGTGGTAATGGTAGTGACTTAATTTTTGCTGGTGGAAGCAAAAATATTATTTATGAAGAAGGTTACTTGAACCATTTAAATTATGGCTCAATTGAACTTCCTAGCACCGATGACTTTATCCCTGATATCCCCTCTGAAATAAATATTGAAAGCTTTTTCCCAGATGTTAACTGGAATCGCTTAAAAAATATTGACCTAGGCTCTTTGGAATTACCAAGCCTATCAAATTTTCTCCTCTCCTCCGATAGTACAAATACTAGCTTTGACCTCAACTTCAACTTAAATTTTTCTGATTTTGACTACTCTTTAGATGAGTTTGGGTTTGATTCTGTCTCAACTTCTGCTGATATTTCTATACCCAGCTTCAGTTTACCTAACTTAAGCACATTAGATAAAAGTAGTACTAACGATATTCAAACCCTAAGTTGTACACTATCAAATCTTTCCCTTCCTAGCTTTAGTCTTCCTGACTTCTCTTCGCTTAAGTTATCTTTACCTAACTCGTCAAATCTTACTCCCAACTTATCTCAATTCAACTCTAATTACTTCCTGAATCGATTCAAATTTAATTTCTACCAGGATAACGGCGATATTATCGTTGCGGCAGGTAAACTTAATATTGTTAGCGCTGCATTAGGAGATGACATTCTAGTTAGCGCTGGTAAAAATAACGTCATGTTAGGTGGTGCTGGTAATGACGTAGTATTGGGTGCCGGTCAAAATAATGCTGTACTAGGTGATGAGGGTAATGACCTAATATTTAGTGCTGGTAAGTCTAACTACATTCTTGGTGGTAGCGGCGCCGATACTATCCTTGCTGCTGGACAAACTAACATCATAGCTGCTGGTAGTGATGACGATATCATTGTTGCTCTCGGTAAAACCAACAATGTTCTAGCTCAAAGCGGTAACGATATTGTCATCGGTTTAGGTGAAAGTAACATAATTAGTGGTGGCGATGGTGAGGATGTTCTACTAGCTGGCGGTAAGTCTAATATTTTCCTCGGTGGCGAAGGCAATGATACGATTTTTGGTATCGGTAAAAGCAATATTGTCTTCGGTGGTAATGGCGATGACTGGATGCTTGCAGGCGGAAAATCCAATTACTTCATTGATTTCTACGGTCAAGAAACGGTTGTTAACATTGGAATAGGAAACAAAATATACACCTTTGCTGACAACGATACTATTTTCTCTAATGGTATTAACAACAAAGTCTATACTGGTGAAGGTGATGACACTATTACCGCTACCGACATTTATAGTAAATTTAATGCAGGTAGTGGTAATGACTTAATTAATGCTGGTGGTTATTACAATACTTTTGATGCTAGCGATGGTGATGATACTATTATCAGCGATGGTGAGAATAACACTATCAAAGGTGGAAGTGGTAGTAATATGTTCTTTATCGGTGGTAACAATAACACCTTCATTGGCGGCACTGGCTATGATACCTATAGCCTAGAGAAGTGGAATACTGATGGTTCTTTAGCTGGCAAACTTACTGCTTACATTGACAACCAAGGTGATACGGCTACAACTGATACATTGACATTTGACTTCTCATACAGTACAAATAATATCACCTTCAAGCAGTTTGGAGATTTAGACCTAGAAATAAGCATTCTTAATGCTGACCAAACAATTATTCTGCAAAACTGGTATGCGGATGAAAGCCAACGTATTGATACCTTCCAATTTAATGATGGTTTTAGCTTGCAGCAGGATAAAGTTCAAGAGTTAGTTAAAGCTTTTAGCACTGATAATATTACTGAGGGTAATGATAACGAGTTTAAGCTTTATCAAGAATCTAAATCAGCTAAGTTTTATTTGTGGGGTCAAGATAGTATTTTTGACAGCACTCAATCAACATATGTTATTACCCACGGATGGCAAAGTGATGGAGTCACAGCTACTGACTTTATAGATTTAGCTGAATCGATTGCAGCATACAATCCTAACGCCAATATTTTCTTAACTGATTGGACAGATTTGGCCGATAACTACAATTATATGGAATCTGCCGATGACACAGCCATTGTTGGCAAAGAGCTAGGGGAATTCTTAAGTAATTTAGGCGTTAATTCTACCAATACAACCCTTATCGGTCACAGTTTAGGCGCCCATGTGAGCGGTATTGCTGCCGACACTTACGATAGCCTAACTGGTAGTGCTTTGAATACAGTTATAGCTCTCGATCCAGCAGGGCCATTGTTTGAGTATGGATTTAAGGAAGAGTCAGAACGACTTGATGCCACAGATGCAAACCATGTTATTGCCCTACACTCTAGTAGCCTTCTCGGTTACGACAACACCCTTGGTAGCTTGGATGTTTACTTAAATTGGAATGATACGTTTCAAGCGGGTCAGTCAAGTTTTATTGGTAATCACACTTACCCAATTGAGTTGTTGAGTGATCTTTACCAAGGTAGTTCTTATGCTCAGAGCAATGGTTCAACATTTGCATTAAATGACTTGTTTACCTTGGGAGGCAGCCAGTATATTAACACCACATTAGTTAGTAATACTACACTGGTTTAATGAGAAGAAGAGTCAATAAATCATCGACATGAAATTTATCTACTTTGGCACGCTTGAGACTCAGGCGTGCTTTTTTTGTCTTGCATTGAAGAGTACTACTTTATTTGCGACTGAGCGCTTCCACCGCAAAGTTTTCTAATCCCACCGACTTCAATAAACTCTTCCATTCTTGTGCTATTGCTGTATCTTGAGAATTCTTTAAGCGCAGTTCTGCTAAAGTTGTTAAGGCATCGAACCAAATGCCATTTTCAGCATAGAGTCGCGCTTGTTTATTTATAGGTGTTTGCTTTAGCTGTTGGCTCAATTTAGTACTGGGGTTAATACGCTGTATCCAGCCATCCACCACGAATAATTCTTCCTCTTCTAAATCTTTTGGTTTCACTTTCGCTTGCAACAACCAATGGTATATCCGATTGGGCTTGAGTGCTGGAGCGGTGGCAGGTAGCTGCACGCCGATAATGCCAGGTTTTGTAGGAACAGTGGCAGGCATCTTATATAGGGAAATACCTGCGTCATCCTGCAACACAAGTTCAATAGTGCTACATCCTCTAGCAAAAGGTATATAAAACCAAAAGGTGGGTCGTTCGCGCGTTGTTAATCCCCAAACGTCTTGGTCTTTCTGAGAATTATTAAATGAGGGGACAAGGGCAGTTAAGGGAGTCTGGCTGCGGAGACACTCGCCTCGACTGGCGCCTGTTCCCCGTTTTCCTGGCGCCCCTCGACTGGGAGGTGGAGGAGGCTGATACTGGGCAATCAAATTAGTTGGCAGATTTGCCTGTGCTGCGGTCATAGCACTAGTATTAATAAATACGAGTAAGGCGATTAAGCTCAGAGTCTCCGGCGTGAATTTATTAATCATTTTTTTCGTTTCGTGCTAACAATTTGATAACAATAAAAGTGCTGCCACCACTGCCAAAGAGGGCAAGCACAGGGGGAATCAAAGGTATCCAGCAACCAAGCCAAATTAACAGCCCCAAACAACTAATGTATATGGTAACAATAGTTACTATAGCAGCAAAACCGGATAACTTTGGTTGTCGTAGCAATCCCAAAAAACTACCCGCGATCGCCCAAAGCAAAATCCAAATACCTTCTCCCCAGAATGGCAATACCGAGAGTAGTGGGCGCCCATCTAGGGCAGCACT